>JAAZBV010000089.1 GCA_012513605.1 Desulfatiglans sp.
CCATAGGTTTGTCCTCCTTTTGCTTTTGGGAATTCGTTTTGTCTGGTAACTTAACGATCTCCCATAAGGAGGACTTTTTCAATATCAAAATTCATTAACTAAAAACCGTTTTTGGACAAGAGTGATTCAATCATTTACATTATTAGTTCTCAATCAAAAGCATGTCGGGTTATTAACCCGATCTACCTGCTGACACCTTCAAGGCTTCAGCATTTTTAAAAGGCAACAGCCTGACAAAATGGCAAGCAATTCAAGCACGGAATAAGAGTTTAAAAAAACTCTGTGATCTCCGTGTCCTCCGTGGTGAAAACAGATATTGTATTTGAGAGCGAGACAGTGACACTCGCGAATGGCAGAGTTTTTGTATTATTGATTTTTTTTAAGGTAAGCTATTGTTGCGCCCCAGCCTGAGTAACCAGGATCAAGAATGAACCTTGCTACAAGGGGATGTTTCTCTAAAAGGGAATGAACGATCCTCCTTAATACACCCTTTCCCTTGCCGTGGATAATGCGTACTTCATATATCTCTTTTTCCACGCAGGCA
This sequence comes from Desulfatiglans sp., assembly GCA_012513605.1. Lineage (NCBI taxonomy): Bacteria > Pseudomonadati > Thermodesulfobacteriota > Desulfobacteria > Desulfatiglandales > Desulfatiglandaceae > Desulfatiglans > Desulfatiglans sp. The sequence continues at coordinate 545 of JAAZBV010000089.1, forward strand.
TGTATGTATTCATCCACCACATCAGCGGCATCCTTTGGTGAAAAGGTGTGGAGGTCTATTACGCCTTCTATGGGGAGTTCGATTATATCGTCATTTTCAATGTTATCGTTATCATCCATGTTATTCAAGCACCTCGTTTATTCTGTAAAAATATTTCATTCCACGGGTAGGGGCACAGAGCTCTGTGCCCTCATGGGCACGCTGCGCCGTGCCCCTACAGGGCGTTGTGTAAATAATTCTAAAATGTCTACACATCAAAAACAGGGGCGAAAAAATTATCGCCCCTATAAAGTGTGTTCTACTTTCTTGATCTGTACAGCCTCAAACTGTTCGAAACAACAGTAATGCTGCTCATGGCCATTGCCAGCGCTGCCAGTATGGGATGAAGCTGCCGCAGAAAGATGGGTAAAAATTCAAGCGGGTACAAGGCCCCTGCTGCAACAGGTATTAGCGCCACATTATAAAAGAAGGCCCAGAAGAGGTTCTGTTTAATAACACCCATTGTCTGCCTGCTTACCTTAAGGCCCATCTGTTTCAACCCTGATACTGCATCTTTCGCCTCCGGTTTTATTGTATCAGAGATGGTCACGCCAGTCTTTAACAGGATACCCTTCTTCGCACCCTTTCCTCTGCTGATATCCCCATCATAAATAACCAGTAGTTAAGTTAATGAGGAGGAAGTTATAAATAGAATTAATAAAGCTAATCAATGTGGCAGGGCCATAATTGGACGCTTTTTATTAAGCAGGCTAAATCAATGTCTTTTGGATCGTCTATAAACAGAATCAGGCGATTATATCCAGAATAGTACCCAGCATCTGATCCTTTGTTTTGATAACAGAGAGGTTTGCCTCAAACCCCTTTTGATCTACCATCATATCCGGGATCTCCTCGGCCAGTTCCACGTTTGAGTGCTGAGGTACTGTAATAGTGTCAGTACCGGACATTGCAAGCAGTTCACTTTCAAGTCCGACCTTGCTTATCTCCACCATTACATCTCCATTTTCACCTTCCAGATAGGCGGCGCGGCTTTTTAAAAAATTCTCTGAGCCTGCATTGGCTATATTGTTGGCCTTTACATTAATGCCTGTTACATAGGCATTAAGGGCAGATATGGTGTTACCTATTGAAGAAATCATTTTTGCCTCCTTTTATAACCGAAGGGATTGCACCTGGTTATCCCAAATGAGTTGCCTTCATTATCATATCGACAAAATATTTGTCTTTCTTGAAAATTTTATTAATACAATCTGTTTTCTGGCCGTATTTTACAGGAACCAGCTGTTTTTCTTCATGGTTTTAGAAAGAAATCTTTTTACAAAAGGCAATAATATATGGTACTTAATTAAAAAAAGAGAGCTATCCTCCGGGTTCAGGCGATAATAGAATGAAAAAAGGCAACAGATGGGATGATCACTATACAAAAAGGGCAAAGGAGGAAAACTGGCTTGCCCGTTCAGTGTACAAGCTTGAAGAGATTGACAGTAAGCAGCGCCTGATTAAAACGGGCGCGCGAGTAATGGACCTTGGTTGTTATCCTGGTTCATGGTCACAGTATATACTTGAGAGGGTGGGGAAAAATGGCGAGGTTATAGGCCTTGATATAGAAATCCCCAAAAAAATCTCGGCACCCAATTTCAGGTTCATAAGGGGCGATGCCCTTAATACAGACCCGGAGGCGCTTTTTAAGGAGACAGGCGAGATGGATCTCCTTTTGAGTGATATGGCGCCAAGTACGACCGGTAATAATACCACTGATTGCGCCCGATCCCTTGAGCTTTCAAACAGGGCCCTTGATATAGCAGTAAGGCTCCTCAAAAAGGATCATGATTTTTTGTGCAAGGTCTTTGAAGGAGAGGATTTTAAATATTTTAAAGAGAGAGTTTCAGAATATTTCGGGCAGGTAAGGCTTATAAGGCCATTGGCCGTAAGAAAAAGAAGCCGTGAAATTTATCTGCTCGGGATAAAAAGGTTATAATAACAGTCTATTTAGGAGGCAACTGATGTCCGGACATTCAAAATGGAGTACAATTAAACATAAAAAGGGCGCGGCTGATGCAAAGAGGGGAAGGATATTTACCCGTCTTATCAAGGAAATTACCGTGGCCGCCAGGATGGGGGGCGGTGACCCAGACAGTAACCCCAGGCTGAGATCAGCAGTCCTTGCTGCCAAGGCGGAAAACATGCCCAAGGATAATATAGAAAGGGCGATCAAGAAAGGCACAGGGGAGCTTGAGGGTGTAAATTATGAAGAGATGACATACGAGGGGTATGGCCCCGGCGGTGTTGCTATGCTTGTTGCATGTCTTACAGACAATAAAAACCGGACTGTTGCTGAAGTAAAATATATATTTGACCGTCATGGCGGTAGCCTGGGTGAGCCTGGGTGCGTTGCATGGAAGTTTGATAAAAAGGGCATTATCTGTTTTGACAAGGATAAGGCAGAAGAGGAAAAGCTTATGGAGATCGCCCTTGATGCAGGGGCAGAGGATGTTAAGGAAGAGGATGATGGCTTTGAGGTTTTAACCGCTCCGAACGATTTTGAAACGGTTAAAAAGGCATTTGATGACGCCAAGTTGGAATACAGCAGCGCTGAGATAAGCATGATCCCCCAGATGACAGTAAGGCTTGAGGGTAAAAAGGCGGAACAGATGATCAATCTGATGGAGGCCCTTGAAGAGAACGACGATGTTAACAATGTGTATGCCAACTTTGATATCCCGGATGAGGTCATGGAGGCAATAGGCTGATGCTGGTGCTGGGGGTTGATCCCGGCTCTATAACTACCGGATACGGCATTGTAAGGAAAAATAATAACCTTTTTACCTGCATCACATCAGGGGCAATTGAGTCATCCGGCGATGTGCCATTTTACGACCGGATCTTTAAGATATTTGAGAAGATGGTCGAGCTTATGGAGCTTTATAAACCGGATGAAATGGCCATAGAGGATGTGTTTTTTGCAAAGAATGTTAAAAGCAGTCTGAAGCTTGGCCATGCAAGGGGAGCTGCGCTTATCGCGGCTGTTAAGTGTAACGTAAAGATATATGAATACACCCCGCTTGAGATAAAACAATCGGTTGTAGGTTATGGCAGGGCAACAAAGGAGCAGGTCAGTTCAATGGTAAGGATGATCCTTAACCTCCCCTCAATCAAGAGGGCCGACACCACTGATGCCCTTGCAGCGGCAATATGCCACCTTAACTGGACAAGATATGAGAAGAAGATATGATCGCTCACCTGAAAGGCTCTCTGTTAACCAAGGCAACCGACTCTGTTGTTATAGATATTAACGGGGTAGGCTATGAGGTTTTTGTCCCCCTTTCCACCTTTTATACACTGCCTGATGAACAGGGCAATGAGATAAGCCTCCAAATACACACCCATGTAAGAGAGGATGCATTTCTGCTTTATGGTTTTAAGACTATTATTGAAAAAAGGATATTCAGACTACTCATTTCTGTTTCAGGTATAGGGCCAAAACTTGGCCTCAATATCCTTTCAGGTATAGGGCCTGATGCACTGTTAACAGCCATCGCACAGGGTGATGTGGTAAAGCTGCAGTCTATCCCCGGAGTCGGGAAAAAGACCGCTGAGAGGATCGCGCTTGAACTCAAGGACAAGGCAAGGCTGATCAGGCCTGATACTGATGATATGCCACCAATAAAGGTTGCCTCCCATGAAGATAGATTGCTCAGGGATGATGCCATCTCAGCCCTTGTAAACCTGGGTTACACCCTTAAGGCCGCTGAAAAGGCGGTTGATAAGGCATTAACCGGGCCTGGTGAAAAGAGGCTTGAATTTATTATCACAGAGGCGCTAAGGGTGCTTGTCTGATAATTACCTTATGGATTAACATGGACACAGATGATCAAAGAATAATAGACCCTGAACTGCATGATGATGAGATACCTGCGGAGACCAGTCTCAGACCCACCTGTTTTGAGGAATACATAGGCCAGACCGAGGTAAAGAGGAATCTGAAGGTCTTTATTGAGGCGGCAAAGGCGCGTTCAGATGCCCTTGATCATGTGCTGTTTCACGGTTCCCCCGGTCTTGGTAAGACCTCTCTTGCAAATGTAATAGCCATTGAACTTGGTGTGAATTTCATCAGCACATCCGGCCCTGTGATAGAGAGGCCCGGTGACCTTGCTGCCATACTTACAAGTCTCCAGCCAAGGGATGTGCTCTTTATAGATGAGATACACCGGCTCAACCATGTTGTGGAGGAGATACTCTACCCTGCAATGGAGGATTTCCAGCTTGACCTTATTATAGGCCAGGGGCCATCAGCCCGCACCATGAAGATCCCGCTTAAACCCTTTACCCTTGTGGGTGCTACAACCCGCACAGGGCTTTTAACACCCCCATTAAGGGATAGGTTCGGGGTGATACAGCGCGTTGAGTTTTATACTGATGAGGAGCTTAAAAAGATTGTCACAAGGTCTGCCTCAATCCTTGATATCCCTATCCAGGATGACGGCGCAATGGAGATAGCAAGAAGATCAAGGGGCACACCAAGGGTGGCTAACCGCATATTGAGACGGGTGAGGGATTTTGCCCAGATTGATGGTGATGGTGTGATAACAAAAAAGATATCCATGCACGCCCTTAACATGCTTGATGTGGATGAGCTTGGCCTTGACAAGATGGACAGGAGCATCATGCTTACCATAATCAACAACTATGATGGTGGCCCCATAGGGCTTGACACCCTTGCAGCGGCTGTGTGTGAAGAAAAGGACACAATAGAGGATGTGTATGAGCCCTTCCTTATACAGAAGGGCTTTATAAAGAGGACACCCAGGGGAAGAGTAGCTACAAGACCCGCCTACAGCCATTTCAAACTGGAATATAAAGGCGATAAGGAAGAAGCGCAGAAAAGGCTTTTTTAGGTAGAAAGAGAGGACTTTTCCTATGTTTGAAATGGAGGTCAACCCGGAAAAAATAGAAAGGGCAGACCTTGTTGTGGGTATCCCCTCCTGTAATGAGGCAGACACCATTGCCTACCCCACCCTTCAGGTGAGTATCGGGCTAAAAAAATATTTCGCTGACAAAAAGGCGGTTATTATCAACTGTGACAATAATTCCCCTGACAATACAAAAAAGACATTTTTAACGGCCCCTACTGATGTCCCGAAGATATATCTCTCAACCCCCCCAGGGGTTCAGGGTAAAGGTAACAATTTATTTAACCTTTTCAGGAAGGTAAAAGAGCTCCGGGCAGAAGCAGTGCTGGTGGTGGATGCGGACCTTAAAAGCATAACACCCGAATGGATCAAATGCATGGGAGAGCCGCTGTTTAAAGGGTTTTCTTTTGTTACCCCTCTCTATGCAAGGCACAAGTATGACGGCACCATTACAAACAGCATTGCATATCCCCTTTCAAGGGCGCTCTATGGAAAAAGGGTGCGCCAGCCCATTGGCGGGGATTTTGGATTCAGCGGAGACCTGGCCAGGATTTACCTTGAAACCGATATCCGGAATGACGCAGTTACAGGTTTCGGGATAGATATCTGGATGAGCACTATTGCCATGAACCAGCAGATCAGACTATGCCAGTCTTTTATAGGCAGGCCCAAGGAGCACAGAAACAAAGACCTGTTTGAAACCATTTACCCGATGTTCAGGCAGGAGGTTGGGACAATATTTTCACTGATTAAAAGGCTGCATCATAACTGGTACAGGGTGAAAAACAGTAAGCCTACTGCCATACACGGTTTTGGTTCATGGGAAACCGAGTTTCCCCCAAAGGTGGATATAGACACTGTAAGCCTGTTCAACTGTTTCCATGACGGGTTCAGGGAATATGATGAGGTGTGGAAAAAGAGACTCTCTTCGGATATCTTCGGAAAGCTTTATGAAATAAGGGAGATGACCATAAATGATTTTACCTTCCCGGTAGAGCTCTGGGCAAGGACACTGTATGACTGGGCAGTTGCATACAGGGATGCGGATAATCCTGACCGGTTGATGGATGCACTTGTCCCCCTATACTTTGCCAAGACATTATCATTTATCAGGAAGACCGAAAAGATGACAACACAGCAGACAGAGGCGGCCATAGAGGAGGAGTGCATGGTTTTTGAATCTGTAAAACCCTATCTTGCAGGGAAGTGGGGGAAGAAAATATAAGGGCGCAGGGCACAAGGCGCAGGGTGAAAAACAAAAAAGATAAGAAGACACATCCATCGTCGAATAAAGATATAACAGAACAAAAAGCTTAGGGCGCAGGGCGAATATATTTAAAGGCATTAACCTTTTAACTTGTTAACCTGTTCTCTTGAACCTTAAGTTTGAATCTTGAATCTTCAACCTTGCACCCTGCGCCTTGAGCCCTGTGCCTGTTGGCCACCCCTGTCATCATCCACATCCACAAACCTGATGCCCATTTCCTTACCTGACAAAAACGAATCTCACATCCATCACATTTGTATTGGTTGGCCCTGTAATGAGCAGATCCCCTGTCTTTTTGAGGTAATGGTATGAATCATTACTGGCAAGGTATTCTGAAGCCCTGATCCCTGCCTTCTCTCCTCTTCTCAAGGTGAGGGGATCAACTATTCCCCCTGCTGCATCTGTGGGGCCGTCATTACCGTCTGTCCCCCCGCTTAAAATAACAACCCTTTCAGCCATGTCATAGATATCGATTGCTGCTGCAAGGCAGAACTCCTGGTTTCTGCCCCCCTTTCCATTTCCTCTGATGGTTACTGTTGTCTCTCCACCTGAAATGATGCAGCATGGAGGCGCAATGGGCCTGCCTCTCTTTATGGCCTCACGGGCTATTGCGGTATGCACACAAGCAACATCCCTTGTTTCGCCCTCGATCATGGATGAGAGAATCAGGGTGTTATATCCGAGCCTCCGGGCCTCTCTTTCAGCCACCTCAAGGGCAATCATGTTGCTGCCAATAATAAGGTTAAAGACCCTAGTAAAAATCACATCACCTTGTTTTGGGGTCTCCTCTATTTCTTTATCCAGCCCGGCCTTCAGGTGATCACGGATGGATGAAGGGATAATATCATTAAGCCTGTATTTTATAATTATACCTAAGGCATCTTTAAAGGTGCTTTTATCCGGGACAAAGGGGCCTGATGCTATTACATCCATTTTATCCCCGACAACATCCGAAAGCATGAGGTTGATGGTTGTGGCAGGATAGGCAGCCCTTGCCATCTGGCCGCCCTTGGTTGCAGATATGTGTTTTCTTATGCAGTTTATCTCATCAATGCCTGCGCCGCAGTCCAGCAGCATTTGAGTGATTTTCTGTTTATGTTCAAGGGTAATGCCCTCCACTGGAAGAGGCAAAAGGGCAGAACCCCCTCCTGAAATAATGGAAAAGACAAGGTCCCTCTCCCCCGCCTTCATAATGATATCCATTATCCTTTTTGTCCCTGCGCGGCCTTTTTCATCAGGTACAGGGTGCCCTGCCTCTATTATACCGGTGTATAACAGCTCCCTGGTGAACCCATATTTAACAACAATCAAACCCTCTGTAATCCTGTTGCCAAGCAACTCTTCAAGGGCAGCGGCCATAGGTGCTCCGGCCTTTCCCCCTCCCACAAGAAATATCCTGTCAAATTTATTAAGATCAAAGCCATGTCTTTCCCCATTAGCCACAACAGTAAGGATATTACCTGAAAGGGTCAGCGCCCTCTTTATTGCATCATAGGGGTTAACGCTATCGATTGCAGCCTTAAAGCATTGTAATGCCTCTGATCTCATCTGTTTCAATATATTGTAATCTCTCTTTTCCATAAAAGTCCTGTAAATGAAGTGAGCAAATGATGAAAAAATTGAAAATAACTAATCCCTTGACAACCAATTATGATTTCCATAGGTTAAAAAATAATAAAAGGTTATCTTTATTATATCAACAAATTAATTTCATAAACTTTTTAATCCTCTCAGATGATCTCCGGCAAGTATTGGAGCCATTTTTTTGAGGGGGGGTACAAAATCTGATTTTTGTTTTTTCTGTATAAACAATCTGTTGGTTTATGTAGTTTACTGTAGCTTTTAAACCGGTCACACATCAATATTTATCAGATTCACGGATGAGGAGGTAATTAGCATGGGGACATTCTTTTCTCATTACAGCGCCATAGAGATCTTTTTTATTATATGTGCTGTTGTAGGCGGCTTTTTTGTCATCATAAAATTTATTATGCAGTTTATAGGGATGGACAGTGATGGAGGTCATGATCTTAACATGGACAGCCATGATATAGATGCCCATCATTCCGATTCGGATGTGGGATTTCATATCCTCTCCCTTCACGGGATCACCTCCTTTTTAATGATGTTCGGGCTTGTCGGTCTTGCGATGTACAGGCAAAGCAGTATGGGGATTGTTATGTCCCTTGTAGGCGCAGTTATTGCCGGTTGTGCCTCTGTGTGGATTATCGGCAAGATATTTATGCTTGCCAGTAAAATGAAGTCGAGCGGCACAATATCCATAGATAATACTGTTGGCGCTCAGGGTAAGGTCTATATGCACATACCTGAAAAGGGGTCAGGCAGGGTCCTTGTGACTGTAAATAACAGCCTCAGGGAGTATGATGCCACCTCAAATGATGGCAAAGCCCTTAATACAGGGACACCTGTAAGGGTTGTATGGGTAGATGGAAACCAACTGGTGGTTGAAAGAATATAATTTAAGATAAACGAAAAGGAGATTTAATATGGAACCGTGGATGCTTGCTATTATTGCTATTTTGATTCTTGTTTTTATGACGCTGATGTTTCTTGCATCACGTTATAAAAGATGCCCCTCTGATAAGATACTGGTAATTTTCGGTAAGGTCGGTGAAAACCAGTCAGCAGAGTGTATACATGGAGGAGGAACACTTGTATGGCCACTTATTCAGGATTATGCCTACATGGACCTGACCCCCATGACAATCAGCATTCCTTTGCAGAATGCCCTCTCTTTTCAGAATATCAGGATAAATGTGCCGAGCACATTTACGGTCGGTATAAGCACTGAGCCGGGCATAATGAACAATGCTGCAGAAAGACTCCTGAACCTGCCCCCTACTGATATAGAGGAGATGGCAAAGGAGATCATCTTTGGCCAGCTCAGGCTTACTGTTGCATCCCTTACAATAGAGCAGATCAATCAGGACAGGGAAAAGTTTCTGGAAGAGATAAGAACCAATGTCTCCCCTGAACTGAACAAAATAGGCTTATACCTGATCAACGTAAATATTACTGATATTACTGATGAGTCCACCTATATAGAAAGCATTGGTAAGAAGGCCGCAGCAGAAGCAATCAACCAGGCAAAGATCGATGTAGCTGTACAGGAAAAACATGGTGAGATTGGCCAGGCAGAGAATACAAAAGAGAGAGAAATCAGGGTTGCTGAAAATATTGCAGAGGCGGAAAAGGGAAAGAAAAAGGCGGATGCAGAGAGAAGGGTTTTTGTTCAGCAGCAGGAAACCAATGCAACAATTGGTGAGGCAGAGGCAAACAGGGAAAAGGAGATAAAGGTAGCTGAAAATGAGGCCGGGTCTGAAAAGGGCAAAAAAAAGGCAGAGGCTGAAAAGCGTATCTACGTGCAGCAGCAGGAGGCATCAGCAGTAGCAGGTGAAAATACTGCAAAGGCAGACATTGCGGAGTCTGAGGCCCTTCTTGCCATAAAAAAGGCTGATGCCTTTATGCGTGGGGAGGTGGCAAAGCGTGCTGCAGAAGAGGAGATACAGAAGGCACAGTACAGGGCAGAGGCAGAGAGGCTTAATGCCGCAGAGGTTGTACAGAAAGAGATAGAAAAGCGCAAGATAGAGATTGCCGCAGAGGCAGAGGCAGAAAGGATCAGACGTGAGGCAAAGGGTACTGCGGATGCAATACTCTTGAAATATGAGGCAGAGGCAAAGGGTATCAGGCAGGTGCTTGAAAGCAAGGCCGAGGGCTATTCAGAGCTGTTTAAAAGCTGCGACGGGGATGCTAAGGCCGCTGCAACCCTGCTCATGATCGAAAAACTGGAAAGCATGGTGGCCATGCAGGTAGAGGCCATAAAGAACCTCAAGATAGACAAGATTACTGTATGGGATTCGGGCGCAGATGGTAAAAATGGAAATACCACAGCCAATTTCCTGTCCGGTATGGTAAAAAGCCTCCCCCCGCTGCATGAAATAGCAGAGATGGCAGGGCTTGATCTGCCCAAATACCTGGGTGACCTGAAGACAGCAGAAGGAACCAAAAAGGCGGGTCAGCAGGAGAAAAAGTAGGGATTATGTAATGACTTGAAGGGGCACGCTGCAGCGTGCCCTTTTTTATTCAGAGTGATTAATGCCCATTTTCCCCTGCGCCTCTTTTCCCGTCATAGCTTTATGTGACGACGGATGTGCCCTGAGCCGTGAGCCTTTATTCCTTCTTTTCTCCTTGACAGAGCGGCCTCTCTTCCATATATTCCCAGCAATATTTTGAAAGAAGGATAATTTTATGTACAATGCAGGTGACTTAAGAAAGGGTTTAAAGATACAGATAGACGGTGATCCCTATATTATTACCGACTTTACATTTGCTAAACCCGGCAAGGGACAGGCCCTTTATAAATGCAAACTAAAAAATATGATTAATGGTACCAGCTTTGAACGCACCTACAGGTCAGGCGAGACATTTGAGCCTGCAATACTGGATGAGCGCAAGATGCAATATCTGTATAATCAGGAAGACGAATACTGCTTCATGGATGTTGCCAATTACGAGCAGGTCATACTCAATAGAGAACAGGTCGGGGAGGTTAAGAACTACCTGATTGATAACCTGGAAGTCTCTATCCTCTTTTTTGGTACCTTACCAATAGGCATCACACCGCCTAACTTTGTAAACCTGGTTGTCACCAGGTCAGACCCCTGGGTTAAAGGAGACACCTCAGCCGGTGACAGTAAGCCTGTAACCCTTGAGACAGGCTATGAGCTCAGGGTTCCCCCATTTGTGGAGGAGGGCACAAAGATACAGGTGGATACCCGTACAGGGGACTATGTAACAAGGGTCAAGGATTAGCTCTGCCATTGCCTGACAAATCCCGCCTTTTTATACGCTCAAGGGTAATACAATCCATACGAGAGTTTTTTATAAGCAGGGGTTATCTTGAAGTAGAGACCCCTGTTGTTATTCCTGCGCCTGCACCCGAGGCCAATATAGATGCCATTGCAGCATCAGGCCGATTTTTGCAGACATCACCCGAACTCTGCATGAAACGTCTTCTCGCTATGGGTTACAGTAGTATATTCCAGATATGCAAATGCTTCAGGAACGCTGAAAGGGGAGATAAGCATCTGCCTGAATTCACCATGCTTGAGTGGTATCAGGCTGATGCGGATTATATCTATCTTATGGATGAATGCGAGGCGATGATAAAGCATGTTACCAGCGCCCTGGACAAAGGACAGTTATTCTTTCAGGGAAAGGGTATTGATATCTCAGGCACATGGGAGAGGATAACCGTAAGAGATGCCTTTTTAAAATATACCGGGAGTTCGCCAGAGAAGGCGATTGAAGCCGGTAGCTTTGATGAAATCATGGTGACAGAGATAGAGCCTTCGCTTGATATGGGCAGGCCGGTTTTTCTATATGATTACCCTGCATCACAGGCGGCCCTTTCACGTACAAAGAAGGATGACCCGGGAGTGGCCGAGAGGTTTGAGCTATATATGGGTGGGCTTGAACTGGCAAACGCCTTTTCCGAGCTTATTGATGTGGCTGAGCAGAAAAAGAGGTTCCTGGAGGAGCTTCACAGCAGGGCGGAAAAAGGAAAAACCATATACCCCTTCCCGGACAAATTCATTAATGACCTTGAATTCATGCCCCCATCAGCCGGTATCGCATTCGGGATAGACAGGTTCATAATGCTCCTCACAGACAGCCCATCAATAGACGATGTGGTTGCATTCACCCCTGAAGGTTTATAGATATATAAGACTAAAACCTTTAGTTAAATTTATCTTTTTTTAATTTTTCTTCTCCTTTTTTATCTAATTATAATATATCCAACTGGAAATACGCAAAATCCCATCAGTATGAGAACAAAGTATCCAGTTGTTATATTATTGTTTACAATAATGGCTACATAATGCCCACTTATAAATCTGCTATATTGAGCGATCTTCATAATATATTGATATTATATATGAAATTCGTGTTTAGCCTTTCTGGCACGGTTTTAGCTATACCTATATGTAAACAAACAAAAAATAAAAGGAGAAAAAATGGACTCAATAAATAAAGATCAAAGCACAGTTTATGAAAATATTATTTCGCTATTGGACAGGTATCCCGGTCTGTTTTCATTGCTGCTTACACTGATTATTTTTGCCGGGTTTATCATATAACGCGAAAATATGGCAAAACAAAAGATGCTTTAGAAAATATTCATCAAAGGCTATAACCTGACAAGATGTGTGAAATTAAAAAGGTCGGCACCACGCGGGGTACCGGCCTATTTATCAGTTCTGCTTCAATTATCCGCCATGCCTTACATTTAAACAGCAGGTGTTCAGAAATGTAAGGCTAATATAACACCATATGTACGCGGTGGAAGGAAGGTTCCGGAGATTGTTCCAGTCCCCGGGGCATAATAGCTCGAATTAGTAGCATAAGTCAGGTTTGTCCATTTCAGGTTATTAAATACATTGTTGCTGTAGAGGGTTGCAGTCCATCTGCAACCATTGGGCACCCATTTGGTTGATGTGTAAGCAAAAGAAAGATCGAATGTCCAGTAATCAGGAGCACCAGGCATTACAAACTCATTGGCCGTGTCCTGTAGCAAGACCTGTTTACGGGCTTTGCCAGTATAAAAAACTGTTCCGGCCATAGACAAGAAATCTGTACCCAAATACCATGTGCGATTATATGTGGCATTACCCCTGAAGCCCCTGCCTCCAAACCTGTCTCCGCTTCTATCGTTATTATTTGAGGCAAGATAGGCCGAATCAACCCTGCCCCACAGTGGTTCAAAGTCTCTTAGCATTGCTGCAGCGACATTGTAGTTTTTATATCTGTTAATTGAGTATGCAGCGGTTGCGCTGATAGTGTCATTTGGGGAGAGCAGCCACATGACGTTCATGTTATATCCCTTCTGCTCAGCGCTTCCAATAGATATGGGCCCATACATATATTCCTCGTAATCAGCCTGAGTTACAGTGCTTCCGGTAAGGGGTACACACTGGCCTGGAGTGCCTGTTTCCCCATATCCTCCTTCTTCTACAGGCGCAGTCTGTGGAGTAATACATTTATAGGCTGTAACCCAGTCATTATAGTTCTTATAGTCATAGAGATATGCGGTTGCATTAACCTGAAGCCGGTTATTAAATAGTCTACTCTTTAACCCTGCTTCATATGCATTAAGCACTTCAGGCGGAATAGCACGCCCGTCCCTTGTAACATTAACTGTTTTGACACCTTTGGAAAACTGTATATAGGGCATAATATTTTCACTGGCGCTCCATGATACATTTGCCTTGTAGCTTGAGTAGTCATAGTCATAGGTATGGTATGCCCACATATCAGGATCGAGATACCTTGGGTAAACCAGATTATAATTATCTTCATCCCTGTAACCGGCGCCGTAAGTATAACCAATATAATCTTTGGTATCCCAGGTATGGCGGTAACCACCGGTAAAATTTATATTGGCAAAGGGCACCCATGATGCCTGACCAAACAGGGCCTTTTCTTTGAGGGTTATATCGTTATATGCATTTTCGTACAGATACACATTTGCCTTAACCTGATCATCCATGTACATGCCACCGATAATCCACTCAGTGCTGTCACCACCGGATACTGATGTTTTTGAGGCAAGACGGGCCTCCAGATTAAAACTGGAGGAATCTGTATATGAATCCGTTGCCACAAGAGATTGAACTGCTGCAGGCATAAGCATTACCTGGGTGTAATAAGGATCATTAGCACCACGAGTAGGGACGCGGTTTTGAATTAAATATGAGGTACCAGGTCCTCCACCTGTTGGAGGCCTTTTTGCCGGGGTAATAATACCTGTATTTGGGTCATATGTTTCTGCGGCAAAAAGTGTTCCTCCAACCACAGTGCCAACCGGGAACAGGCCAGGTGCAAAGTTTAATATCCATTTCTTATGTTCATTAAAATCACGGTAACCAGCCTGAATTGTAGCGTAAGCCCAGTCAAATTCATAGTCGTATGTGGCGCTGATTCCAAGGGAGTCATTGTTTGTGAATTGATCACGTAAATCAACATCACCTATCCACCATTTTACACCATATGGTGAGTATACTGCCCCGCCCCTTGCATATGGCTGAACGGATTGTGGAAGGTTTTGCCAGCCTGGATTTTCTACAATTTCAAGATCCCCAAAAACATCAAGATAAACACCGGTGGAAGAACCACCCTTATTTTTTGTTTTATCTGTGTCCACTGTAACATTAAGGGACTGCCTGTCAGTAGGTTCCCATCTCATTGATAAACGAATACCCCACATGTCCTGGGTGCTGAGATTTGCATCATCATAACCGTCACGTGTTATAGCACGTCCAGCCAGACGGAAAGCCAGCTTGTCATTAGCAGGGACATTCAGGGCAACCTCTGATCTTATTCGTCCGTAATTGCCGAATTCAAGCTGAACATTACCACCAAAACCGCCTACATCCGGCCTTTTACTGACCATGTTCATACTTCCAGCAGTAGAACCCCTGCCCTGAAGGGTTCCCTGAGGACCTTTCAGCATTTCAACACGCTCAAGGTCATAGAATTTACCTTCCAGAGAATTACTTCTTGTAAGCATAACACCATCAAGCTGAACGGCGACTGTTGTTTCAGCGGTGTTATTCCAGAAATTCGTTTCAACATCACGGATATTAATTCTCAGCATGCCGCTTGTACCTTCGATGTTAAGATCTGGCATCATTTTATCAAGTTCTTCTATCTGAGTGATGTTAAGGCGGGCCAGGTCATCCGGTCTGGCGACAGAAATATCCATTGGGATTTTTTGCAATTCAGCTTCTCTTTTTTCAGCGGTAACAACGATTTCTTCAAGTTGAAATTCGTCTGGGTCCTTTTTTTCATCTCTTGCAAGCACCGGGTTGTTTAAACATAACAACAGAGACACAAGGTAAATAATCAGTAGACAATTAAACCAATTTTTACATGTTAACTTCCTTTTGCTGCACATAAACTCCCTCCTGAACGTTAAATTTGTTGAAAAATTTAAAACGACAAACCCTGTACAATCAGCATGTATTTCTTAAAGCCATTCTGTGCACAGGCCACAAACCACTTTTTTAAGAATTGGAGGAGAGGATTTGCCAATTCACCTTTTTGGCTGAGGTTTGTGGTTTGTGGCCTGTATACAGAAGAAGCTGTTCTTTGGTACAAGTTTGCAGCACTGTATAATTTGATCTTATTTCTAATGAATAATGGATAGGTTATTTATTGTAAACATCATAAATAATACAATTAGATTACAATATATTATTGTACTTAAATAAAGGTGTTTTACTGGGGAAAGGGGTATAATCCCAGTTTACAGGAGAGGTCAATAGGTATAAGCATTCAGCAGATTGTTTAAAAAGTAAAAAATCTGAAATATAAATAGAAAATTTTAATAATAGTAAATTCAATATGATAAGAACATATGACATGCTTTTTAACCATAGGGTGGTTACACACAGACCGAACAAACCAGCGAATCGGAGGGGGGGAGGTTACCAATTCATTGATTAAAACATTGATTTACGGTCTGTGTGCAATGCGGAATCTGCCGCATTTTTACCCTGAAAAGTACAAATACGAATGTTCGACAGCAAAAAACCGTAAGCAGTATAACATTTCGTATGCAGCCATTAATATTTTTTTATTGTAAGATTGTAAACTTCAGAAAAACATCAGTAAAAATACAATATAAAATTGTACTTTCAGCGTTTTAAGGTTTTTACTGGAGAGACAGAAGGTATGTCCTGAGATTAGAGTTCTTATCCAACCCAAGTTTTTTCCTAAGGTTTGCCCTGTGGGCAACAACAGTTCTTTCGGTTGTATGCAGCGTATCAGCGATCTCCTTTGAGGTCTTCCCCTGTTTTACAAGATTACCCACCTGAAGCTCCCTGGGTGTAACATGCATATAACGTGATGTAAGCTTCTGGGCAAATGGGGAGGTTATCTCCTGAAGCCCGGACTCAAGTACCTCAAGGTAGTTCTTCTGATTATCGTTCAGGGGGCCTGACTTCAGCCGGTTGATATAGGGAATCACCAGCTCCTTCACATTAAGAAGTATTTTTTCACTGGTCTCCTCCTTGTCCTTTTCCCTTCTGTCAAGGAGGATCTTGAGCGCAGTATTAAGCTCTTCAAGGTTTTTTGTTTTGACCTGCAGGTCTTCATTGGCCTTTGCTATCTCATGGGTTCGTTCAATAACACGCTGCTCAAGTTCATCATGGGCCTTTTTCAGAGCCTCTTCCATTTTTCTCCGCTGGGTGATATCGCGGGCAATACTTGTGACCTCTAACAGGTAACCTTTGCTATCATAATGAAAATTACTTGTCCAGAGCAGATGGCGTATCTCCCCTGTTTGGCTAACCTGCCTGTTTTCAAAGGTTGCGCTTTTCTCTTTTATTTTTACAGTTTCATCAATAATTGTCCTGGTATGAAGTTTGTCATCAGGGTGAATGCATTTGGAGATATGCATGCCAATTATATCACTGTGAGGCAGCCCGAATATCTTGTTTGCCATATGATTTGCAAAAGTAATACTCCCGGTATTATCCACCTTTATTATCAGGTCATCTGTCTCTTCCACAATCTCCTTGTAACGCTCCTCGCTCTTTCTAAGCTCCTCTTCCGCCAGTTTTGATTCTGAGATATCAATAACAGAGCCCAAAATAGCATCCTTGCCATTGTATTTACCCCTGGTTACAATGGCGCCACCCCAGAAGCTCTCACCATTTTTTTTAATACGAAGGATCTCAAATCGCTGCCGGTATCTTTCTCCCATCTCAAGGTAGGTATCCATTTTTGATTTTATTGTATTCCTGTCATCAGGATGTATGAGGATGTCAAAAGGTTGACCCAAAATCTCTTCTTTAGAATAACCATGCATTTCTGCCATTCGATCATTTACATAAATTAGTTTTTTGTCCTGACTCACAAAGATGCCGACAATAGGATTTTCTTCAAGTATCCTGAATTTTTGCTCACTTTCTCTCAGGGCATTTTCAGTCTTCTTCTGTTCAGAAATGTTCTGACAAATAATTGCAAACTGTCCATGTGTTGGCTGGTAGGCTGTTATTATAAAGTATCGTCCTGATTTTTGATTGAAAAAATCAAATGAGACAGGTTCTCCTGTAAGCGCCACCCTGCCATAGGTCTCTATCAGAAAAGGATCAATATCGGGTGCGATTTCAAGGGTAGTTTTCCCAAGCAGATCCTTTGCCCTGAACCCTGTCATCTCTTCAAACGCAGGATTAACATCAATGTAGCGGTAATCAACAGGTTTACCCCCTTTATCACAGATAATCTCGTGCAGGGCGCATCCATTGAGCATCTTGCTGAACATTGCACGATATCTGTTTTCACTATAAACAAGGGCCTTTTCGGTCTGCATGCTGTTTGTAATATTTCTAAAGAAGTGTACAGACCCTGAATAATGACCATCATTGTTAAAAATAGGGTCTGATATGGCCTGTAACCATTCCTCTCCATGCCGGAATTCAAGTTTTTCACGGGTATGACTTATCTTTGCCCGGACACACGGGCATTCAGAGCTGCTGTTTTCCTTGCAACCTGTGACCTCCCAGCAATATTTACCGGTTATCCCATTTTTTGATCTATTAAAAAGCGTCTCTGCTGCCCTGTTTGTGCGGAGTATACGTCGTTCACTGTTCAGTATCCATATAGCATCATTAACAGCATCAAAGGGGATTTTCCAGTCCTTTGCAGCATAAAAAGGGGACTCATCTATAACGCTGTTATTGCTGTCAAGCCTGTCCTGTTCCATAGTGTTACCCGATGTTTCTCCTTTTTGTAAGTCTTGTTTTTACTCCCAATCACAGGTGCCTAACTTTTTGGCCCTATTCTCTTTACCCTGACAACATATACATAACTTCAGGCATCCTGATCAAGCATATTATCCTGTGAAATATTTTTTGGAACTTTTATGTTTTTGGGGAGTCATACTCAAAAAAAGAGAAATTCAGTTTCATAATCCCTGCGATTTAATATTTAAAGTTGATTAATGAAACATTACATGATACTTAGACATTGCTTCATGAGAATAATTATTCTCTCAACATAGTTTTAAAGCAACACCCATTCAGGTTTAATAACCGCCATCAGATTTTCTTGATTTACAGTCTTTTGTAGAAGTTTGCTTGTTAAGGGTTTTTATTTATTCGGAGTAAAGAATGACTTATTCACAGGTAACGATTCACAGCGTCAATTCAGCAGGCCTTACTAAAATCAGACCAGGAGGAGTGGATATCCTGTTTCAAAAGGTAATATTTGCCTTTGTGCTTACCCTCTGTTTAATCTTTTTTCTATCTGACATCGTATGTGCCCAGGCGGGCTCAACCTATTACAATCCAAGGGATGCAGATTTTAAATTGCTGGGATTAAAAAGGGCAAAGGAGGGGTTTGAACTGGCAAAGGATGAACTCAATCGTAAAAAAACCCTGTTCGAAGAGGGGCAGATATCCCAGTCACAGTATGATGAGGTTAGAAAGATATACAACAGCGCAGAGGTAGATTATCAGCAGCAGCTCCTGGCAATCCTTTTTGAAAACCAGTATGTAACCATAAATAATGCGGTCAAGTACACCAGTGCATCAGGGGAAAAGATAGTACGTATTACATTGAATAACAGCTCAAGCGGCAGCGCTGAACTTAAGAAACTTGTCTCCTTTGATGAACAGATATTCAATGCCCTGGAACCGGATGTCATTAATAATATATATGTCTCAATAATTAATGATGAAGGGGCGATCATCAGTCAGCCCTATGAGCATAAGATAGAAAGGCTACCGGCGAACCAGCCAAAAGAGCTGAGCTTCACCCTGCTGCAGGATCTTGATGTCGTTACTGTCTACCTGCTTTATGGGAATGGTAAAACAGAGGCGAAAAAGAAGATATATCTAAAAAAAGATGCAACCATAAACAAGGTTGATATAAAATCAGATCAATTTTCACAGGAGGTGGAGCTGGGTAAATCCTCCTCATATGACCTCAGCCTTGAACTCTTCAGCGGCAAGAACGATACATTCAAGCTTGAGGTGGTGAACCTGCCGAGCCAGATAAACCGCTATTTTTTAAACTTTGGGAGTGAGACACGCCTTAGTTTATTTAAATTCACAGAAAGCACAAGCACCCAGAAGGTATCCTTAAAGGTATTCCTGCCTGACCGCGCCAGTGACTCCATTGTTATAGGGCAATCCATCAAATTCTATGTGCTGGCTATTCCCCAGAACCGTGTGGATGAGATAAAACCGGATTTCTCAAAACAGTACAGCGAAGAAGAGCTGATCAACATGAATGTCGGTTTTATAAAACTTGACCTTGTACCCAGGGGCACAGGGGAACTGCTGGTAAAGGCGCAGCAGCTCTTCTTTTCCATAAACCCCGGTGATGCTGTGCAGGTGCCGGTTGACCTTGTAAACAAGGGGACAAGGGGGCTTGACAATGTGCAGATAGATGTGGACCTGCCCCTTAACTGGTCCCATTCCATTGAACCAAAGACCATTGCGCATCTTAAGGTATCAGAAGAAAAGAGGGCCATAATCACCATTACACCTGGTGAGGATGTTGCTGCCGGGCGTTATGAGATAAGGGTAACTACAAAGTCATTATCTGATGAGCAGCCCATAACAGGAGAGGATAAGACCATTAATGTTGAGATAAAGCCGGAAACCAACCTGTGGGGCATATCAATAATAATATTGCTTATCCTTGGCCTTGTAGGCGGGATGGTTGTATTCGGGATAAAGCTATCGAGACGTTAAAGGTTTTATTATGTCGTGCAATTATCCATCATATTGATGCGTTACCGGAAGGGCACGATGCGTCGTGCCCCTACGGTCTGATAGAAAAGCAATTATCCGCTATCACCATGTATTATAGTAGGGGAACGCCGCAGCGTGCCCGAATGGAAAGGCTGGAGGGGAGATTTAAGAGGGGTAAGACAGTAAAGGGTATAGCCTGGAAATATATAATATCCCGATGTGATCTGTAGGGGCACAGCACCTGTGCCCGCAGTGTTGACAGGATAACAATATTTTCGATCGGGCATAAAGCCCAACCCTACAAAGAACAGGGAAAACAAAGCATGGGGTTTTGCTTCCTATGTTGTTGAATTAAGATTAAGCCGAAATGCCTGTGTGGTTTCCTTAATTCAACAACAAAAGGGCTTACACCCGCCTTATAACATTAGATACAAAAAAGGAGGCTTACACCAATGACAGAATCAATTAATTCCTTATCAGAAAATCAGGTAGTCCTTGAGGCAGATAAACTCACCAAGCGTTATGAGGATGGGGTGCTGGCCCTTGATGCGCTCTCATTTACCATAAAGAGTTCAGAGATATATGCCATGCTTGGGGCGAACGGGGCAGGTAAGACCACTACCATAAATCTCTTTCTTAACTTTATAGAGCCCACATCCGGTGAAGCAAGGGTTATGGGGATAGTTACCCACAAGGAACCACTACTCGCCAAAGAAAAGCTCGCCTTTGTGTCAGAGAATGTTATGCTCTACCAGAATTTTACCGCCATACAGAACCTGGACTATTTTGCAAAACTGGGCGGAAAGAAAAACTACACAAGGGATGACTACCGTGATGTACTCTTAAGGGTTGGTTTACAGGAAGAGGCACATAATAAACGCCTTAAGGGTTTTTCAAAGGGCATGCGCCAGAAATGCGGTATAGCAATAGCCATACTGAAGGACGCACCGGCCATACTTCTGGATGAACCCACATCAGGCCTTGACCCGAAGGCAGGCTATGAGTTTATACAACTGCTGGATAACCTGCGGAGCGAAGGCAAATCCATATTAATGTCCACCCATGACATATTCCGGGCACGTGAGATATCAGATACAGTAGGGATAATGAACCAGGGCAAACTCGTGATGCAGGCAGGAAGGGATGAGCTGACTGACAAAGACCTTGAGCAGCTTTACATGAAATACATGGCAGGGCATATGGAGGCAGCAGCATAGGTTATGTTAAAGCTCATCATATTCAAGGAATTGCGTGAGATCATCGGCTCTGCTAAATTTGTTGCTACCTTTGGCGTATGTTCCATTCTTATTATCATGGCGTTCTATACTGGAATTAAGAATTATCATACCGGAATTCAGGAGTACAATGATTCAAAGACAGCGCAGCTTCAGCAGTTTGAAACAGTTACAGAGTGGGGTTATGTGACCAGTAACAAGGTTTTTCTTTCGCCGGAACCCCTTGCATGCCTTGTTATGGGAGTATCCAACGATATAGGCAGAACCGCGACTGTTGACGGCGGTTCCCTTCCTTTTATTGATGAAAGCACATACAGCGAGCAGTCGGTTTTTGCGGTATTCCGCTTTCTGGATCTCGAGTTTGTTTTTCAGATAATATTTTCCTTGTTTGCCATACTTTTTGCCTTTGATGCTGTTAATGGTGAAAAGGAGAGGGGCACATTAAGGCTTTCCTTTGCCAACTCAGTTCCAAGGGCTAATTACATTATTGGAAAACTCACAGGTTCTTTTCTGGCTCTGGTTGTGCCTCTTCTTATACCGGTTCTTATTGGTATGGCAATGCTACCCCTAATGGAGATATCAATGACAAACAGTGAATGGGCCAGGCTTGTTATCTTTATTGTGAGTAGCCTTCTTTACCTGGGAGTGTTCCTTACCCTGTCTGTATTTATGTCATGCCTTACAAAACGTTCATCAAGCTCATTTCTTTTCCTTCTGGTAATATGGGTCTTTTCCGTGCTTATTATCCCCAGGGCCTCGGTATTGATTGCCGGGAATTCAGTCGAGGTCCCTTCGCTTAACAGTATTTTATTCCAGCAGAACCAGATGGAAGAAAAAAACTCATTAGAATATTCAAAACGATCGAATGAGTTCTTCCAGAAACTGATGTTGGAAAGGGCTAAAAACGGTAATAATAGCCAGGAGACAGCGGACAGTTATATGGCAAAAATACGTAATTTTCATGAAAAGTTGAGAGTCGAATATGATCAAAAAGTCGAAGCCTTTGTTGGTCGTCTGTATGAAGAAAGGCACAATAAGCAGATAGCGCAGCAGAGGCTTGCCTTTAATATATCACGGTTATCGCCTGCTTCATTATTTACACTGGTTTCTTCAACACTATGCGGCACATCAATAGATCTAAAAAATCAATTTTATGAAAATGCCGCATCATACTCAAAATCACTTGCAGAATTTATAAAAGATAAAACCGGCTATACTATAGGCACTCTGCCCATGAGCTTGTTTAACCAGAACAGTCAGGTGCAGAAGAAACCCCCTGAACCTATAGATACCGGAGAAATTCCCGAGTTTATGTATCAGTCACCTGAATTATCAACGGTTTTAAATGCCGCCCTGCCTGATATTGCCATACTGGTATTATTTAACCTGATATTCTTTTGCTGCTCATTTCTGGCGTTTCTGCGCTATGATCTGCGCTGATCTGGAGTTGAATATGCTCGGAACATTAATAGAAAAAGAATTAAAGAGTATTCTGCTGAGCCCCAAATTTGTTGCTGTATTTTCTGTCTGCTCCATTCTTATTATTCTCAGCTTCTTCCTGGGAATCGAAGATTATAAAGCAGCCATGTCCCAGTATGAATCGGTTGTGTCAAACAATACCCAGCAACTGAAGAAGACCACTTCATGGGGAGGCCTGAGCACTACAGTTGGACGACGTCCTGATCCCATGCAGATTTTTGTAACCGGAATTACCCATGATGTTGGAAGGCAGGCTCCCATAGCAAGGGTAATAAAATTATATAACAGCCATTATTCGGAAAATACAATCTTTGCAGTATTCAGATCAATGGATCTTATGTTCATTGTACAGATTGTTCTTTCTCTTTTTGCAATACTGTTTACATATGATTCTATCTGCGGAGAAAAAGAAGCCGGCACATTAAAACTGAGTTTCGCAAACCAGGTGCCCAGGGCAAGATATATTGCGGCAAAAATTCTGGGTTCCTGGATTGGTCTTGTTATTCCACTACTTATACCTGTTTTACTCGGTGTGTTGCTGGTTATAATCTACGATATCCCAATGACAAAGTCGCACTGGCTCAGGTTTTCTGTTTTGATGGGTGTGTCATTCCTGTACTTCAGCTTTTTTCTATGTCTGGGTATTCTCGTGTCCTCACTTACCAGAAGGGCTTCAACATCATTTCTTTACCTGCTTGTTATATGGGTATGCTTCGTTTTGATCATTCCCCGGGCAGGGGTCATGATCGCCGGTCACTTTGTCAAGGTTCCAACCGCAACCCAAATAGCTTCCAAATATTCAATAAAAAACCGTGAGCTTGTTGAAGAGTACAGGAAGGTTACCAATGAAATTATGGATAAAGAGACGGCTGAACAAAAAGCTCTGTTTTCTTCAACCTCTTTAAGTCGAGAAGAAATAGAAAAAAGATATAAAGAGCTCAGCGATAAGACGCTCGCAGGGATAAAAACAAGAGGGGCAAAGCTTTCCGAAGACAGGGCTGCATATGACGCCCTTTTAAAGGAAGACTGGAGAAACAGAAAGGCAGTTAGGGAAAAACTTGGATTTTCATTGTCAAGGTTTTCACCCGCATCGGCGTTTCAACTGGCCGCCGATAACCTCGCGGAAACAGGAATTGATCTGAAATATAAATATGAAGATCAGATTCGTAATTATAGAGATATTTTCAGTAGGTTTCGTGATAAAAAAGACCTGGAAGAAAAGGACGATTATCAGGCCTATCAGGCGAGGTTGGAAGGAAAAGCCAAACCCATTGATATCAGTGAAGTTCCTCAGTTTGAGTTTTCAGGTTCTGATATCGATCAACTACTGCAGAAAACTGTAATCGATATAGGAATACTCTCTTTTTATATCCTGCTCGCAGTTGCCGGATCATTCATCGCATTTCTTCGGTATGATGTGAGGTAACGTTAATTATTGGAGGCAGCAGCATAGGTTATGTTGAAGCTCATAATATTCAAGGAATTACGTGAGATTATCCTCTCCACAAAATTTGCCGCCACATTTGGTGTCTGTTCTCTACTTATAATCATGGCCTTTTATACAGGCATAAAGAATTACCAAAATAGTGTGGAGGAATATAATGCATCCAGGGCAGCAGAGATCAGCCAGTATGAAAAATCAGATAGTATAACTTCAAGGCGCACGGTTTTTCTTCCCCCTGAACCCCTTGCATCGCTGGTTTTAGGGATATCCAATGATATTGGGAGATCGGCAGTCATATATGATCGAAGCTACCAGGCCTTTCGCGACAGCACATACAGTGTTAACCCGGTTTTTGCAGTATTTCGTTTTATGGACCTTGAGTTTGTCTTCTTGATAGTCCTCTCGCTTTTTGCCATACTTTTTTCCTTTGATGCCATAAATGGTGAAAAAGAAAGAGGTACTTTAAGGCTCTCATTTGCGAGCCCTGTGCCCCGCGCCATCTTTATATTCGGTAAAATAACCGGTGCCTTTGCAGCGCTTGGGCTGCCCCTGCTTGTGCCCCTCCTGATTGGATTGCTGCTTCTTCCTGTGATGGGAGTCACTTTATCAGCAGGGGAATGGTTAAGGCTTATTATCCTGATTGTATGCGGTATGCTCTACCTGGGGGTGTTTTTAACGCTCTCAGTCTTTATTTCATGTATCACGAAACATTCATCAAGCTCTTTCCTTTTTATGCTGTTAATATGGGTATGCTCAGTCTTGATCATCCCCAGGGCCTCGGCATTACTGGCCGGAAATATGATTGAAGTGCCATCAACATCTAAGATTTATTACCAGCGGCTCCAGATGGCGAATCAGCAATCCAGAGAATACCTCACAAAACTCAATGATATCTATAATCGCTTTTACAAAGAATTAGCCCAAAGTGGAGATACCAGCCCTGAGGCAATGGAGCAGACACAAAAGAAAATTTCAGTAACTTTAGAAAATATCCAGGCAGATATGGATAAAAATCTCGGGATATATGTAAGCCGCCTTTATGAGGAGCGTTATAACAGGCAGGCTCAACAGGAAAGGCTCGCCCTCTGGATAGCACGCATTTCTCCATCTGCGGTGCTTACCCTGGCATCGACTGAATTATGCGGCACCTCTCTTGGCCTGAGAAACAATTACAGGGAAAAGGTCGCAATATATTCCGGGTTTTATTCGGACTTTATAGAGAAAAGAGAAAAAGAGAACCAGGACGATATGCAGGCTAACCCGATTAAACCATCTGAGATCCCTGAGTTTATATTTCAGGCAAGTGAACCTGCCCTTATTATGCGAAAGGTTTTTCCTGATATAGCCATACTGCTTATTTTCAACCTGGTGTTTTTTTCAGGGGCATTTATTGCATTTTTAAGATACGACCCAAGGTAATCTGGAAGATACTCATGCTTAAAACATTAATAGAAAAAGAGTTGAAGGCCATTCTACTGAGCCCCAAATTTGTCGCGGTTTTTTTTGTCTGCTCTATTCTTGTTATTTTGAGTATATACATAGGGATAGATGAATACAAAACCGGAGTCAGACATTACGAGACAATGAATGCCCAGCTGGATCAGCAGACAAAGGAGCTGACAAGCTGGTCAAGTGTGCGCCTGAATGTTGTGCGCCGTCCTGACCCGATGCATATTTTTGTTACCGGGGTTAATAATGATATTGGCAGGCAGTCCCCTATTATCAGGGGAGATATCATAAAACTTTATGCCAGCCGATACTCTGATCAGCTTCTTTTCGCGATATTCAGATCACTGGACCTTATGTTTATTGTACAGGTAGTCCTCTCTTTATTTGCCATTCTCTTCACGTATGATTCCATCTGCGGTGAAAGAGAGGTCGGAACGCTGAAACTCAATTTCGCAAACCCTATACCACGAACAACCTACGTCCTGGCAAAGGTTGCGGGGTCATGGCTTGGTCTTATGATACCTCTCATAATACCTCTTGCAATTGGGATTGCGCTGGTATTGATCTGCCGCATACCCATGACATCGGCGCACTGGATTCGGTTTTTTCTGCTGATATTTATGTCAGGTCTATATTTGAGTTTTTTTGTCTGCCTGGGGGTATTGTTTTCTTCCCTCAGCAAAGTTGCCTCCAGCTCTTTTTTATACCTGCTTGTAATATGGATCGGTTTTGTCCTGATCATTCCCCGCGCCGGTGTAATGATAGCGGGCCAGTTTCTATCGGTGCCTACTGCTGCAGAAATATCAGCAAAACTTACTGAAAAAAACAGAGATACATCCAGGCAACTTTCCGAATGGTTGTCAGGGCGTTCAAGCGAATACCGGAAACGTATTGAATCTTTAAACGATGAGGATCGGCAAAACAAGGCGAATGAATTGCGGGAACAATACAGTAAAGATGTGACAATAAAATTCTCAGAGCTTAACCAGGAGATAGATAAATACCATGTTTCATTGAATGAGGAGTGGCGTAACAGGAAGATTGAACAGGAAAGGCTTGGATTTTCTTTGTCAAGGTTCTCTCCTGCATCTGCCTTTCAGCTTGCCGCCATGGAACTCTCCGGTACAGGGGTAAATATAAAAACAAGATATGAAGATCAACTGCAGGCATATAAAGAAATCTTCAACACATTTATTACCAAAAAAGAAGATAAATCAGGCGGAATATTTGCACAGGTTTCTAAAGATAAAAAACCTGAAAATATTGATACCAGGGAGATACCGCAATTTATCTATATAAACCCTGACCTGAAACAGGTGCTGCAATCCACGGTGATCGATATAACCATAATATCATTTTACATCTTGATTACCATCGCCGGGACATTTATTGCTTTTATCCGTTATGATGTGAGGTGAAAAAGAGGGTATGCTCTGATTCGAGCAAGACACTGTTAAAAAGTAATTTCTTGACAATTTAACACTAACATATTAATTTATTAGCGAATCTGAACCTCAGCATAACTGGGTAGTAGGATTCACCCGGGGCCGAAAGGTCCCTTTTTTTATACCCAGACAATCCCATCCGGGTTCTTTGAAGATGCTACAGTACATAAAACCCCCTTCAATCTTTTAAAAAAATTCTGCCCGGACTTACTCTTAATATATGATGAAGGAGCAATGCTTTGATATAATGCAAAAGCAACTACATCCGCAGCTTGAATAAAATATGATTTTTCTGAATCTTTAAAATAAGGATCTTCAACAAAGTTAGAAATCATTAAATTTCTATACCCTGCACCATATTCAGTCTGATTTGGTATGGGGTTATATCTCCTCATTTTTCGAATAATTTGGGTAATCTTTTTAATTTCACTCATATCAGGTAAAACCAATCCCCGGTCATCTGGATTTGCAGGACCTGGGAAATTACGATGAGATATAGTATTTGAAAATCTCTGAAGAAGTATTTTCCACGCATTCTCAAGCACATCATAATCAGCAGCCTTTCCCTTTTTATCAATGACTACATTAATGATGCTCAAATCCTGCATGGTAGCAATTTCATCTATAAAGTTTCTTATAATTGTTAAACGATCATTTCGTTTTATTCTCACCAATTCACCTGGTCTGTTAATCATCCTGGCAGAATGAATTTCTTCTCTTAAAAGCAGGCCAAAGGCATTTCTCATTCTTTTTCGAAATTCAATCAATCTTGATAAGTATTCATTCCAGCGGAGTTCATGTAAAACAATCCCTGATAACACGAAATACCGGGTAGGGCTGTTCACAATACCACTGTCACCGCTTTCATCTGTATGCATCAGGTACATTTTTCTTCCCAAATAAAATTTACAGCTTCATCTCATTTATCTTTTCAAATATAATCCGCTGCTCCTTTAATGGGTCAAACTCCACACGGCTCTCTTTATCAAATATCATGGTCGGCCGCTTTAATGTATCATAAGGGTCCCACAGCGGTAGACCGCTTTCAGGTGTATTGGGATCGCCTGTAGCTGCAAAGGCGATCCATGCCTCACTCATCTTATCCGCCATCTTCTGTGCCTCTGCTCCCCCTCCTGATAGCCCGATTCCACCCTCATCAACATTATCAAACACAAACGGCATCTCAAGCCCGTGGGGTGATATGAGCTTTCCATTCAGCACAGGGGTTTCCCAGTCAAGGCGATACAGGTATGCAGAGGCCTTGCCCAGGGCCATCTTTCGTTCTGCAATGGTGACAGAGCCTGAGCCCATGCCTGAATAGCTTGCTATATGAAAGTAGATGGATGATGGTGACATATTGGGGTTAATTTTTCGATAAAGCCCTATGAGCTTTTCTGTTTCCGCGCCTGCAATCATCTCTACCCTTTTTCTTAAACCCTCTTCATCAAGGGCCCAGAGCTCATCCTGGCCCAGTGAAAATGCAGTTGATTCAGTCTTGTTCCACCCTACCATAATGGGAACATTTGCGGATATGAGAGGGGCCTTTGGAAAAAAGGGATGATCAGGCAAAATAACAGGGTCAATAACAGGCCCGAAACCACCTTGGCCGACTAGCTTTGCAGTGGCTGCAAAATAGGCGGAAAGAATCTTTTCTGTTGGCAGTTTATGTATCTCATCAAGGTTTTCCTTTGTGATTGTAAGTTCCTCAAGAAGGGCCTCTGCCGCCTTTGTTGCTGACTCACGTTCCTCCACCTTGATCCCTGGGCCGCTCTCTATTACAGCGGAATGAAACAACCCCTTTGCAGCAGGTGAGGCAAGGAGCATGCACACCTTTGCCCCTCCGCCTGACTCACCGAATATCATCACACGATCAGGGTCTCCGCCAAACTTATCTATATTTGCTTGTATCCATTTCAGGGCAAAGATTATATCAAGCTGGCCTGCATTACCTGAATGGGCAAACTCTTCTCCACCTATGTCACCAAGATGCGTGTACCCGAACACATTCAGCCTGTGATTCACGCCCACCATAACAGCGCCCCTCCTGGCAAGGTTTGTGCCGTCGTAAAGCAGGTCTGATGAAGAGCCCATTGAAAAACCTCCGCCGTGAAGCCATACCATGACAGGCCGTTTTTCCTTCTGATCAATGGCAGGAGACCAGATATTTAAAAACAGGCAGTCTTCACTTTCAGGCGCAGGCACCCTGAAGCCATCAGATGCCAGAAGTATCTTACCTATCTCTGTATCAGGTGACATGCTAAAGGGAGCAGCCGGGTTTGTCTGTGGCGCACGATAACCATATGAGGAGGCATCACGGATTTCTGTCCATGGGTTAGGGGCCTTTGGCGGTTTGAAGCGGTTTTCACCTCCTGTTGATGCACCATACCTGACACCACGAAATGTATAGACACCTTTATTATTATAGCCCCGCACCGGCCCGTACTGGGTTTTAACAATAGGCTCAGGCAAAGGCTCCTTCTTTTCCTGAACAGGCTGGCATGCAGGCGTTAACCCGACTGAAAGCCCCACGGCCCCAAATGCCATGGTGCGCAAAATAGTGCGGCGGTTTACAGGTTGTTGAAGGATTGAATTACTGTAAAATTTTTTATTCTGCTTCATGAGAGCCTCCTTGAGATATTTCTAAATATTATTCCTGCATTTAAAATTATCCGCATTATTGCTATCCCCTGCACCTTTATAATGGGGATATTCCGGGTATGGGCAGAGTGGCCTGCTTATGCCCGGTAAATTCCTTCCGGTTGCGATAACCCTGTCAGGTGCAACACCCTTTTCCACCCAGGCAGTTATGGCACTCAGCATATCAAATGAATCAACTGTCTTTTCCCCTCCGCTGCAATGACACATCCCGGGCACCAGAAAAAGCCTGCTCCAATCATGCACCTTTTCCGCTCCACCATTGTCTCTTATAAGACGCTTATAGTAATCAACCGTGTCAAGGGCAGAAAACCAGGGGTCGCTCATCCCGTGGTAAAATATCAGCTTTCCACCGTGCCCTGAAAAGGTGGTGAGGTTTGTCCATAAAAAGGTATCCCCTACCGCTGCAACACCATCGGTCTTTTCAATATATTCTTTGTCAATATCCATTGTCGTATCTTTTACAGGGGGGCCGAGTATGCTCTGTGTCATTACCAGAAGTCCGGGGATCCCGACCTTTGCATTCAAACCTGTATCAAGCGCAAAAGGAGAATATACACGCACTCCGCCTGATGTAACAGGGCCGGCCAATCCCTGTTTAACCGCCTTTACCTGTTTTTCTGTCAGGCAGTCATCATCCTTTTCACCCTTACATTGCAGCTTTTCAGGATCAAAGGCACAACCGGTGTTGTTAAAAACCATACCATCCTTTACCCCGTCCTTCATGTCGCAGGCATTAAGGAATGAATCAATCAGTAACTGGCTGTCCTTTTCAGAAAGGCCCCCTCCCGGTACAGGGTTACCATTTGCATCAAGGGGCGCTGCCTGATTAAGAGATACCTGCATCCATTTTGTGCCAAGGTTTGAGTAGTTGGTTCTCATGGCCGGCGCGCCTGATACAATACCATCATAGTAATCAGGGTAGCGCTGTGACATGATCATTGCCTCACGGCCTCCGGTGGAGCAGCCCACATAATAGGAATAGCTGATTGGTTTATCATAATGCTTTTTGACTATTTCCTTACCGACCATAGTAACCTTGCCAATGGCCTTGTAGAGGAAGTTCATGTAGGCCTCCTGGTCTGACATAAAGGAGGTATCAAAGGCTCCACCTCCACTTTTATGGCCAGTATCGGATGTGATCACGGCGAATCCCCTTGCAAGGGCAGGTATGCCGCCCCCCTGGGCGCCTATGGGGTCTGCAACTGTCCCATTCATACCGCCGCCGCCCTGAAACATGAGCCTCCCGTTCCAATTTTTTGGCAGGGCAATGGCAAAGCCTATGGCATAGGGTTTATCCTCATGCCCGATACGTTTATCTATCTCCCCATCAACACGGCAATACGCTGGTATTATCCCGTCATATGCAGGGGGGCCAAATGGGGTTGACTGCATTTTCCCCTCCGGAATGGTTGCGGCCTTTGTAATGGAGAGGTTGCATCCCTCCACTTTAAACTGCATAAGGTCTTCACAACTCCATTCCTCTCCGAAGACATTTTGTATCAGGAGTATTAATGTCAAAAAAACTGATAAATTTAGCCTTGAATAGTATTTCATGTTTTATCCTCCTGATGGGTTAATTATGGCAGGGGCACAGTGCCGTTTATCGCATCACCCTGGTCTCTAAATCGAAATCGTAATCAAAATCGAAATCGATTTTGATTACGATTTCGATTTAGATAACGATTTCGATGCAACAACCTATTATTTTCACCTCGTAGAGACAAGGCATGCCTTGTCTCTACATAAAATGAACCATCAGCCTTCAGATATCAGATTAAGTCACAAACACAAAGGATTTGGCTGAACGCTGATTGCTGAATGCTGAAAGCCTTTATCCAAAATCTTTGTTTTGGATAAATACTACCTCTTCTTCTTTGAAACCACATCAACATAAACCGCAATAATCAAAACAAGCCCCTGGATGATCCACTGCTTTGAGTTGGTCCAGCCTAAAAGGTCCATGCCATTATTCAGGCTTCCCATCACCAGTGCCCCGACTACAGCGCCTGCAACAGAGCCCTCGCCGCCCATCAGGCTTGTGCCGCCTATAACACAGGCAGCAATGGTAAGGAGTTCATACAGGTTGCCGCCTGATGTTGTGCCGGCTGATACATACCCTGTTAAAACGACCCCGCACACAGCACACAGGATCCCCATAAGGATATAGACCTTGAAGATTATAAAGCTGGTATTGATGCCCGAGAGCCTTGTAGCCTCACGGTTACCGCCGTATGCGTATATGTAACGGCCAAAGCGGGTATTGTTTGTTAGGTAGGTAAAGATCATGAGGATGATCACCATCAGAAGTACCGGGTTCTGTATACCCTCATAACCATTTGCTATATATAAGACATAGAAGAGCACGATAGCCGATATCAGGGATGCCTTGAAGAGGTCTTTTGTAATGGAATATCTTTCAAACCCGTATTTGAATTTCTGGCCCCTGCCCCACAGTATGAATGCAAAGACAGAGATAACAACCAGTATAGCAAGAATCATCCCTATATCTTTAGGGATATAACCCTGGCCGATCTCTACCAGTGTATTTTCAACAGGGCTTATGGTCCTGCCGCCGCTTACAAGCAGCACCCCGCCTCTGAATGCAAGGTACCCGCCTAATGTCACAATGAATGCAGGTATCTTCAGATAGGCAATTAGAGTACCGTGCCAGATTCCCACAAGAAGACCAACAAATAGTGCAACAATAATTGAAAGGATTGTTGATATTACGCCGTTCATGCTGGTGGATATCCCAAGGAAGGTTGTCTGTGCCTCAAATGAAGGAAAGAGCCCGCTCAGGAAACCGGGAAAGATAAAATACTGGCAGTAGGCAACTATAATGCTTATGAAGCCCACAACAGAACCAATGGAGAGGTCTATGTTGCCTGTAACAATAACAGGTACCATGCCGATGGCAAGTATGGCGATTAGGGAGGTCTGCCTTACAAGGTTTGAGAGGTTCCGTGGCTCAAAAAACACACCGTTTGTCAGTATGCTGAATAATATCCAGATCACCACAAGGGCTATTACCATGGAATATGTGCGAAAATTTGCATGGAGGGAATCAACAATCTTACTCATTCTGTCTCCTTAATTAATTTAAAACCGATGTTCCTGTTGCGAGGGTCATTATACGTTCCTGTGTCGCATTCTCGTCATTATCAATAATGCCTGTACATCTGCCTTCGTGCATCACAAGTATCCTGTCACTCATGCCAAGTATCTCAGGGAGTTCGCTTGAAACCATTATTATGGCCACCCCCTGACCTGCCAGCATGTTCATGAGTTTGTATATCTCATATTTTGCCCCTACATCTATGCCCCTTGTAGGCTCATCCAGGATGAGTATCCTGGGGTTTGACATGATGCATTTTGCAAGCACCACCTTCTGCTGGTTCCCACCGCTGAGTGACTCCACGATTGAATGAATGGACGGGCATTTTACAGAGAGCCTTTTGGACATTTCATTGCATTCATAATACTCCTTGTGCCGGTTAACACTGAAGCCTCTGGTAAACTGATCCATGTTTGGTAAAGAGATGTTTTTTAAAATGGATTGGCTTACAATAAGCCCCAGAAGTTTTCTGTCTTCTGGCACAAGGCTTATTCCATTATTTATAGCATCGCGCGCTGAAAGGATAGAGACCTCTTCGCCGTTTATTTTTATAGTGCCCTGTCGGCCTTTCCCGTACTCACCGAATATGGCGGAGACAAGCTCAGTGCGGCCCGACCCCATCAGGCCTGCTATACCCAGGATCTCACCCTTCTTCACATAAAAGCTTACATCATCAACCAGTTTTTTATGCTGAAGCAGAGGGTCAGGTACAGATATCCCTGTTGCCTCCATCACAGCATCACCCGGGTTACGGGTTTCAGCCGGATATCTCTCCTTCATCTCACGGCCAACCATCATGGAGATGATCTTTTCAGTGGTGATCTCCTTTGTCTTTACCGTATCAACAACCGTGCCGTCACGAAATACAGTTATGGTGTCTGTGATTCTGAAAAACTCATTGAGTTTGTGTGTGATATAGATGCAGGTAATGCCATCCTTCCTGAGCCGCTCAAGTATCGTCATGAGGGTATCAACCTCCGCCTCGGTCAGGGCTGAGGTGGGCTCATCAAGGATAAGCACCTTAACATTTTCAGAGAGGGCCTTTGCAATAACCACCATCTGCTGTTTGCCAACACCAAGGGAGGAGACCTTTGCGGAGAAGGGTATGTTCAGATTGTATTTCTTAAGCAACTCCCTGGTATCCGCATAGAGTTTGTTCCAGTTTACAGAGCCACTCGCGGTTACAGGCTCACGGCCCAAAAAGATGTTTTCACCCACTGTCATCTCAGGCACAAGCAGAAGCTCCTGATATACCACTGCTATACCCATATCCATGGCGCTTCTTAAGGCCTCACGATCAAAATTAAGCTCCTCGCCATCATATATGACAGTGCCCATATATGTATCTGCGGGGTATACACCCGAAAGTATCTTTACCAGTGTTGATTTGCCAGCCCCGTTTTCCCCAGCCAGGCCGTGTATCTCACCCCTTTTCACATTAAAGGAGATATCCGAGAGGGCCGTTACACCGGGGAATTTTTTGGTGATGTTTTTTATTTGTAAAATAAAATTATCCATTATGGAAACCTTCCAGCAATGTCCTCCCCTCCACTTGCGGGAGGGGCTGGGGGAGGGGGAGAAAACACCCCCACCCAACCAATCAATATATCATACGTTTTGTAGAGACAAGGCATGCCTTGTCTCTACAGGGTGTAAAATATCATATGCTAAACCCTATGGCTTTGGTGGCCTATCTGCCTCCGGTAAACCAGCGTATACCTCTTCCCATTTCTGGAACCCGCTTTTTACTACAGTATCATAAATATTGTTTTTATCTACCTGTATTACATCGAGGAACCGGCATGGGATCTCCCCCTTAATGTTTTTATCAAGTGTAAGGGCAGCAAGGGAAAAATTCTGAAGCCCCTCAATACTTTCTTTATTGGCAAGCTTTATTGCAATATCAACCGCAAGTGGGGTCAGCAACCGCACATCCTTGAACACGGTCATGGTCAGATCACCATCAACTATTGATCTGCATCCAGCAGCGGTTGCATCCTGGCCTGATATCGGGACTATCCCGCTCAGCTTCTGTGCCTTTAATGCCTGTATTGCGCCAAGGGCAGTGCCGTCATTTGATGCAACTACCGCATCTATCTCATTCTTTAATGCGGTAAGGATATTCTCCATCTTCTTTAGGGCGATCTCCTGCTCCCAGTTATCTACCCACTGGTCTGCAACAATCTGTATCTGGCCCTTATCAATAAGTGGCTGAAGCACCTCCATTTGCCCGTTTCTGAAAAGTACAGCATTGTTGTCTGTGGGGCTACCACCAAGCAGCACAAACCTGCCGCTGTCCTTTACCTTGAGCACACCTAAAGCCTGCTGGCGGCCTACCGCTACATTATCAAAGGAGATATAGCAGGCCAGGTTTGGTGTTTTAATAAGCCTGTCATAGGCTACGCAGGGCACACCCGCTTTGGCTGCCTTGTCCACAGCGATGGAACAGGAGGCCCCGTCTTCAGCTACTATGAGTATTGCCTTTGCCCCTTTTGTAACCATGTTTTCTATCTGGTCATTCTGCACCCTGGTATCATGGTTTGCCTCCTGGGCCATAACCTCATACCCTTTTTCTTCAAGCATCTTTGTCATAATATCGCGCTCAACTGCCCAGCGCTCTGTGGCAAAGTCAGAAAAGGAAAGGCCGATCTTTATCTTCCCACCCGCCTCTTTAGCGCCCTTTTCCTCTTTACCCTCTTTTGAACATCCAGAGATACCAAAAAGAAACAGCGCAACAGTTAATGCAAAAAGAAATCTCCTCATAATATTTCCTCCAAAAATTTTAAATAGATTATGATATCAGCATTATTAATTATCCCTGTTACCAAATGACAGGAGGTATAAGGTTCGTTATTTTATACCCCAACTGATA
Source organism: Desulfatiglans sp. (assembly GCA_012513605.1). Taxonomy (NCBI): domain Bacteria; kingdom Pseudomonadati; phylum Thermodesulfobacteriota; class Desulfobacteria; order Desulfatiglandales; family Desulfatiglandaceae; genus Desulfatiglans; species Desulfatiglans sp. The sequence continues at coordinate 36,206 of JAAZBV010000089.1, forward strand.
ATTGGTTTTATATATCATCCATTTTTCTTCTTCAAGACATTTGCCTGTAAAACCGGGAAGAAGTAAAAAGGGGATAACAGCCAGAAGAAATTTGAAGAGATATATGTTTAAATTTATATAAAAAAAACAATCTGAGCAACCGGGGTCAAGAAATATATCCATATTCCCTGTATTCTCTTTTTAAAGGAGGTGAGATCGTTGATCAGGGATAAAATAAATACAGTAGGTAAAATGCAGGACTATATAAAGGCGCACATCAATGATTCTATTTCACTTTATGACCTTGCTCAGTCATGCGGGTTATCACCCTGGCATACCTCAAGGGTTTTCAAGGAGCTGACCGGGAAAAATCCATTTGAGTATATCAGGGCAATAAGGCTCTCTCAGGCGGCGCTTAAGCTCAGGGATGAAAGATCAAAGGTGATTGATGTGGCCCTTGATTTTGTTTTTGATTCCCATGAGGGGTTTACCCGTGCCTTTTCCAGGGAATTCGGTATTTCACCAAAGGAGTATAAAAAACATACCCCGCCTGTAAAATTGTTTATCCCTTATCGCGTGATGGACTCCTCTCAATTTAAACCTGAAAAAAAGGAGATTTTTATGGAAAATGAGAAAACAGGGTGTAAAACAGTAGCGGTTTTTGTGCAGGTGGTGGAAAGACCGGCCAGGAAGATGATCACTAAAAGAGGGGTAAAGGCCACAGAGTATTTTAAATATTGTGAAGAGGTGGGTTGCGATATATGGGGTATCCTGGTTAGCATTAAAGAAGCCCTGTATGAACCGGTTGGCGCATGGCTCCCAAAAGGCATGATAAAAAAGGGTACATCACAATATATAATGGGAGTGGAGGTGCCGGTAAATTACCAAGGACAGGTGCCTGAAGGCTTTGAAATAATTGACCTCAAGCCATGCAAGATGATGATTTTTCAGGGGCCGCCATTTAAGGATGAGGCGTTTGAAGGGGCCATACATGATCTGTGGGATGTAATGAAGCAGTACAATCCTGAGATTTATGGTTTTAAATGGGCAGATGCGGATGCGCCAAGGTTTCAGATGGAACCACAGGGTTACAGAGGGTATATTGAAGGAAGGCCGGTAAGGGATATAAAGGCATAAAAAAAGGCAGGGTCAAAAGACCCTGCCTTTTCGGGTTTATTGATTGATCAGATCTAATATATTTTTTTCTATCTCAGGCTTTAAAAATCATAACAATTATTAACCAGGGAATCTTTTATTAACCTATGGGTATAAAAATAATTATGGTTACATGTTCAGATTGTGCTGTTATAATTACCACGAATCGTAAATTGTAAATGTGTTTATCTCGAAAAAACTTTTAATTAAAGGTCTTACTAAATCAAAGAAGGCTATTAAAAAAGGAATATAATATGCGCATATTAAAACCTGGATTCATAATATTGTTTTTTGGAATTTTTTGTTGCTTAAGCGCAACCACCGTAAAAGCTGGCTCCATGCCCTGGCTATTTTTACTGCTTGGCGACAATACTCCACCCACAGCCAATGCGGGTGCAGATCAGACAGTAAAAACCGGTACAATTGCTACCTTGAATGGCACCAGCAGTTCTGATGCTGATAATGACCCGTTAACATATAGTTGGACCATGGAGCGTCCTGAAGGGAGTACAGCCTCTCTTACCAATCCGACAAGCAGTGAGCCCTTTTTAACACCTGACATAGATGGTGTTTATACCCTGACTCTCATTGTTAATGACGGCAAGGTAAACAGTGCGCCTGATATGGCGGTAATAACAGCAGTCTCTAATTTCCCGCCAACAGCCAATGCCGGCCCTGATCAGACAGCAAGTACTGGCACGGCTGTTTCCTTGAATGGCAGCAGCAGTTCTGATCCTGATGGTGATACATTGACATACTATTGGGCGCTAGATGCACCTGAAGGGAGTGAAGCTGTAGTTTTTTCTAATGTGAATTTCCCTACTGCCCAGTTTACTCCTGATATTGATGGTATTTATACCCTCACGCTCATTGTAAATGATGGCAAGGTGAACAGTGAGCCTGATACGGTGGTAATTACAAGTCAGACAGGCCAGTAAAGATAAAGGGGCAGAAATAAAAAAAGCAGGGTTAAATTTACCCTGCCTTTTTGGTTTTTATTGATTGATCAGATCAATTAATTACTTTTTAAATTTCTTTCTTCCAAAGCCTGCTAGCCCTAACAAACCTGACCCAAGCAGAAGCATTGTTGCAGGTTCCGGGACAGGCGAAGCGCTTTTGTACATAGAGATATGAGACACGTCTGAATTGTTAATATTTTGGGATACGTTAAAAACAAAACTATCATAATCAACTGGAATTCCAGCTACATACCAGACATATGCATCTTGCCCGTATTTTGCATAAACATAGGTATATCCAGTAACATCAATACTTGTACTAAAACCATCATTATCATCTGTTTCATCTTTGAAGGAACCCAGCTCTACCGCAGGAAGTAATGGTGGCGGACAATTATTTGTACGAGTATAGGGATCATCAATAATGCTAATTGCTGATGCTCCTGGGTATAAAGTAATTAATTGGTTAATGTAACCAACTTCTTCTCCAGGACTTGAATTATTGTTCACTTTAGGATCAGAAAAAGAAATGGTGCCTAAATAATACTGAGATGATGTATTTAAATCTAGTGTTATTGTATCCGCATGGGCAACCATTCCACTTGTAAGGCATAATAAAAATAATAAAAATAGTTTTTTCATAATATTTCCTCCTTCTATCTTCTGTATACACATACAGTAAAGGTTGTTTGTTAACATCGTTTTGCAGATTAGTAGAGCAAGAGCAGTGCCAATAATGCTGAAAGATATGGAATAATATTAAAACATTTATTTACTTTAGATATCAATATGTTGCATCTTTAATATTTTATTTTTAAAAATGATCGGATTTAAAATAACAAAGATATGTAAACCTTTACCAAAAATACTGTGTAATTCACTTCTTATCAGCAGGTAAAAAAATACACACCTCCTATTTAAAGGCTGCGGTTATACCTGAAAACCGAATAGATTATCTTGATCCCTGCTTTTATCACGCCTGAAACAGTCCCGCTAATCTTTGATTCTCCTATGCGGTTTCTATAATCCGCTGGTACCTCTTTGATCTTAAACCCCTGCTTTACTGCCTTTATCTGCATCTCCACATTCCAGCCATAGTTTTTATCTTTCATGTGTAGCTCTTTAAATTTCTGGGTCTTTACAGCCCGGAAGGGTCCCATATCTGTATATCTGAAGCCTGTCACCCCTTTTATCAGCCATGTGGCAAGCCTGTTGCCAAAACGCTGCGGTATGGTCAGAGAGCCCTTTTCCGCATTACCCATTGTCCTTGAACCCAACACCATATCAAAATCCAGTTCTATTATCGGGTCAAGAAGCTGAGTTACCCTCTCAGGGTAATCGCTGTAGTCTGCATCAAGTATTACTATAATATCAGAATCCTCAGCCTCTTTAATACCTCTCTGGCATGCAGCTCCATAACCCCTTTTCTCTTCCCTGAGTACTAATGCCCCTGCCCTTTGAGCAACCTGAGCTGTGTTGTCGCTGCTCCCATTATCAACCACAATGATCTGATCCGCAATATCACCGGGCAGGTCATTTATCACCAGGGAGATAGATTTTTCTTCATTCAGTGCAGGGATTATCACTGATATTTTTTTGTTTTTATACATTTCTGGCCCAGAGGGTAAGTATTCTTATTTTTAAAGCATGATTAACGATGAGTCTTATAATCAGCATACTCGATAACCGCCTTTAAAAGCGAAGCGCTCATGCTTATCTGCCTGTATGCCTCAGCCTTTGTCATCATCCTCTCCTCCTTTTCAAGCCTGAAGCCAAGCTCCATTGATATGCTTGCAATGCGGCATATTTCTTTTATAAGGTCATTTTCTGTTTTAATCGTTATCTTTTCCATCTTTATTTCAAAGAGGTTATCCAGTACCTTCTGTTCCAGGATGCCATCCATATCAAGGTGGTATCTCTTATTAAATGGAGTGTATTCAATATTATGAAGGGGCATGGATAAATCACCGATATAATGGACACAAAAGGCCATGTGATCCTCAGCAAACTTACCCTCCCTTTTGGCCTTAATATACCCCCTGATGGAGCCAACTATTGCACCGTACAGATGGCCTTTGCGGTCCCGGGGTGAATCATATTTTTTTATCTGGGCCAGCACCATATCAGGGGTGATCTTTGCGCCCTTCCTGTTATTTACAAAATGGTTATACTTCTCAATATCGCCTGCCTTAAGCCTGGCAATATCAGCGGCAGCGGCATTATACCAGTATCTGTAACCGGCCCTTTTTGCAATGGCAAAGTGTGTTTTCCCATACCAGGCATGTGCCGCGCCTGCAATAAGGAGCAGGATCAATACTTGAAGAAATAAATTGAATATCAATCTTGTTTTTAATGACATAATACGCTCAAACAGTATGGGTTAAGAAAACCAAAAATCATAACAATTTGCTTGTGACTATAAATGAGATATTCCGTGCATACAATAGCTAAAAAAATTATATAATATATGACTTTTGAATAATGCCTCAGCTTTATCTGCTATTTTTCCCGCAAATTTTTGGAAACAAAATCCTTTCTTTAACAAAAATAAAGATGTATTTTAAAAAAATTCAAATTATTAACCACAATTTATTTTACATGAAGGAGAAATGTTATGAAACGTCCGATTTTTATTCTAATTCTATTGATTGTTTTTTCTTTTTTAACTGTACAGGCCGCAGAGACCAAAAAGGTGATTAAGGCCGATGCAAATAAAATCCAGGGGGTGTGGAGCCTTAAAAACATGGATGTGGGTGTTGGCGAAAACAAAAGAAACCGTGATGACGCAAAGTTCATGGTATATATAGCCAAAAAGCACTATAGCGCAATCCGTGATTTTACCCCAAAAGCCGCTCCGGGTGAAACAGCGCCTTCAGCCAACCGCTCATTCATGGCAGATGCCGGGACATATGAGTTTACCGGTGATGAGATAATTGTCCATCATAAAATAGCTGCATTCCCTTCCTTAGGGACAATGACATTCAAGTGCTATATGGAAGGAGATAACCTCATACTTGAACCGCAGTATGACAAGATGGTTATGCCGGGCATGCAGGCTATAAAGCCCTCTGCTGACGGCAAGATGGGTTATGGTGACATGGCTGTAAAATATGTCTTTGAAAGACTGGAGTAGTATAAAAAAAGGGCATTAATAAGATGTTAATGCCCTTTTTAACCTGTGGTGCCGAAGGCGGGATTTGAACCCGCACGGGTCTCCCCGCTACCCCCTCAAGATAGTGTGTCTACCAATTCCACCACTTCGGCAATTTTAAAATCTTATTTCTCTTCTGCCTGCGTATCCCCTGGAGTAGCGCTCCCGGTCTGTGCGGCAGGAATCTTAACCTGTGCCCCTTCCATAATGGATTCGCTTTTACCTCCCTTTCCAAGAACGCTCAGCAATAAACATGTAATCATAAAGATAATGGCAGCAGCTGTTGTTATCTTTGATAAAAAGGAGGAAGCGCCTGCGCCCCCGAATACCGCCTGGCTGGAGCCTCCAAAGGCTGCCCCCATGTCTGCACCCTTCCCCTTCTGCAAGAGGACTATTAAAATAAGGGCTATACAAACAATTACATGTAATATTATGACAACAATCATTTTTTATCCCTGCTACTCACTTGAAATTGTGAGGCTTTTTATTTTTAACTGCACTAAAAGAATTCGGAAATATATGTTTAAAAATTAAAAAAATCAATAAAAATTTTCATTGCAGACGTCATTTGGTGTTAGCAGGGGGTGTTTTTTAAAAAACACCCCCTGCTGTAAACCGCTATTTATAATTGATGATCCCCATAAATGAGGCGGCGGTAAGGCTTGCCCCCCCGACCAATGCCCCGTCAATATCCGGCATGGACATGAGATAAGACGCATTTTCCGGTTTTACACTCCCGCCATACAGTATCCGTATTGTGTCGGCGCTCTCAGCCCCAAACCTGTCCTTGAGCCATGCCCTGATGAATTTATGCACCTCCTGGGCCTGCTCTGGTGTTGCGGTAAGCCCTGTGCCGATTGCCCAGATCGGCTCATAGGCAATTATCGCACTTAAAGAGATGCTTTCCTTGGCAATAAAATAGGCAAGGGAACCTTCCAGCTGTGTGCCCAAAATATCAAAGGTCTTTCCGGCCTCCCTCTCCTTTATGGTTTCACCGATACACACAATAGGTATAAGCCCCGCCTTAATGGCAGCCCCAACCTTTTTATTGACCATTTCACTTGTCTCGCCAAAAATGCTCCTTCTTTCAGAATGGCCAAGTATTACATGTGTGCAGCCATTTTGCAGAAGCATCTGGGGCGCAACCTCGCCGGTAAAAGCCCCGCTTTTTTCATGATACATATTCTGGGCAGCCAGAAGTATACTGCTTTTACCAATAGCACTTTTAACTGCCGGTATGTTGATAAATGGCGGGGCAACAAGCACATCAATATCCCCCACTGCCTTTATCCCCTCTGCAATGGATTTTACCAGATCACGGGACTCCTTTAACCCGAGGTTCATCTTCCAGTTTCCCGCGATCATAGGTGTACGTTCAGGCATAAAAACCTCCCCTCTAAAATGTTTTAGCAGCCTGCCATGTAATTGATAAGATCCACCACCCTGCATGAGTAGCCGTATTCATTGTCATACCATGAGAGTACCTTTATCATATCACCGCCAACCGCCATTGTTGACATGGCATCAACCGTGGATGATACGGGTGTCCCGTTAAAGTCAATGGATACAAGGGGAAGATCACAGTAGGCAAGTATACCCTTTAACGGCCCTTCTGCCGCCTCTTTAAGTGCCTTATTAACCTCATCCACTGTTGCTATACGGCTGAGTTGTGCAACAAGGTCAACAACAGATACATTCGGGGTAGGTACCCTGATTGCAAGGCCGTTAAGCTTTCCGGCAAGTTTTGGGAGCACCAGTGAAACAGCCTTTGCAGCGCCTGTTGTTGTAGGAACCATTGAGAGCGCCGCAGCCCTGGCCCGTCTTAAATCCTTATGGGGAAAATCCAGAAGCCTCTGATCACCGGTATAGGCATGGGTGGTTGTCATAAGCCCTTTTTCTATACCGAAATTATCAAGTAGAACCTTGCATACAGGGGCAAGGCAGTTTGTTGTACATGAGGCATTTGAAATAATGTTATGTTTCTGAGGGTCATACTCTGTCTGGTTTACACCCATAACAATAGTAATATCAGGTTTTTCTGCCGGGGCAGAGATTATTACCTTGCTTGCGCCGGCCTCAAGGTGAACTGCTGCCTTTGATCTTTCTGTAAAAAGCCCAGTGCTTTCAACGACATATTCTGCGCCAACGTCACCCCAGGGTATCTTTGCAGGGTCTTTTTCTGCATAAACCTTGATCTCTTTGCCGTTAACTGTCAGAGACTTATCCGTGCATTTAATTTCAGCATCAAGCGTTCCGGCGGTTGAGTCATATTTTAAGAGATGCGCCAGTGTTTTTGTATCTGTAAGATCATTGATAGCGACAAACTCTACTCCCTTCTTGGCAAGTCCTGCCCTGAAGACCATCCTGCCTATCCGCCCAAAACCATTTATACCAACCTTTATTGTCATTTCCTTCCTCCTGAAAAAATGATTATTAATTTTTAAACCTTAATATAGCCATGTCAGACATTTTTTTATTTCCCTGTGTATCTCTGCCAGGCCATAAAAAATTAACGGGTTCATATTTATCCCACACATTTTTTAACCTCTTACACCCTGAACAGTGTTTCCTGCAAGATCAAGGGCCATGATAATGGCATCCTCCTGTGAATCACTGTAATAGCCTTTCCTGCGGCCCACATCAGAAAACCCTAATTTTGTATATATAGAAAGGGCCGGACCATTTGTGGGCCTTACTTCAAGCCAGATATTTTCTATTCCGTGAGCAGTGCCTGTATTAATTACCATCATTAACAGGTATTTTCCAAGACCATGTCTCCTTTTCTGCGGATGCACGGCAAAATTCAGAATGTGAATCTCTTTATCGAACATCCAGAAACAGATATATGCATATATCTGTTTCTGGATGATAAGTGCCCATAGATTTGATATGTCCCTGTTTATCTCCTCTTTAAAAGATCTTTCACTCCATGGTACAGGAAAAGAGGCCCTTTCAATTTCTATGACCTGATCCTCATATGTCTTAAAATCAGACCACTCCTTTTTCAGGCTGTAATCCACCCATATGCCCGTGGACTCTTCAGTCATTTAAGGAGGTTTCCCGCAAGGGAAATACCCATTTTGGCGGCCTCCTGTGCCTTTTTTGCTAGGGAACTCAGGGTACTCCCCTCCCTGTTCTGGGCAATGGCAAGTACCATCGGGAGGTTGACACCTGTTATTACCTCCACCATTTCATCCTTAAGAAATGACAGGCTTATATTTGAGGGTGTGCCCCCGAACATGTCTGTTAAAATTATTACCCCTTCGCCGATATTCAGGGAGTTTATTTTTTCAGCTATTGCCCTGTGGATCTCCTCTGAGTCTGATGTCTGGGTTATAGATATAAAATCCGCCCCCTGCACGCTACCGACTATAAACTCGGCAGCATTAAGAAATTCCTTCCCGAGGTCACAATGTGTAACAATTAATATTCCTATCATGTCCTGTCCTGTTTGATCGTTTATAATATTAGAAGAGGGTTATCCAGCCAAAGACCTTATGCTTATAATGCCTTTACCCATTACTTTTGTTATGCAGTCTATCAGAGTTCCTCATCATCATTAATTATGACCTTATATATATCTTCCCTGGTTTTTGCCTCAAGTAATTGTTTTCGTAATGATTGATTTTTTAATATCCTGGCTATCCTGGCAAGGGCCTTCAAATGTATATTGGCTGAGTTTTCCGGAGCAACAAGGAGAAAAAACAGGTAAACAGGCTGCCCGTCTATGGAATCAAAATCAAGCCCTGCCTCGCTCTTTCCAAAGGAGATAATCGGTTCTATGATTCCAGGTACCTTACCATGGGGTATGGCTACCCCGTCTCCTATTCCTGTGCTGCCCAGTCGCTCTCTTTCAAGCAGGATCCTGATCAGGTCATCCTTTTTAATTGAATGATGGGATTCAACAATTAAATCTGCCAGCTCTTCAATCGCCAGATTCTTGTTCCTTGCCTTCATGGCAACAGTGATATTTTTTATGTTTAAAAGGTCTGATAGTTTCATAATTATTTATCAAAGGTTATTCTATATTTACAGATATAACAGGAAAGGGCTACTCTTTTTTAAAAGTATGCCCTCCCCCTTGAAGTTCATGAACCTAAACGTTCATTTACCATATGTTACATTGCCGGTTCAATCAACCCAAGATTTCTGTCCTTTCTTTTGTAAATTACATTTATATCGCCGGAGCGTGGATTCCTGAATACCAGAAAATCCTGCTGGGAAATAGTAAGCTGCATGGCTGCCTCCTCTGCATCCATAGGCTTGGCAACCATCTTTTCCAGTATAATAACAGGTTCATCGGCTGTTATTTCCCCTGCCTCATCTCCCTGTCCGGCGCCAAGCGTGCCTTCTGATTTGACCCGTCTGTTTCTTATCTTGTCCCTGTATTTTTTAACCTGGGATTCTATTTTATCCATGACCTGGTCTATGGCAGCATACATGTCCTCTGTCTCTTCTTCTGCCTTTATTACCGTGCCGTTTACATTTAAGGTCACATCTGCCATTCTTCTAAATTTTTCTGCTGTCAGCACAACATGGGCGTCTACTGGAAAATCAAAATATTTACCAATTTTGGATAACTTTTCTTCTGCGTACTCTTTTAGGCTTTCTGTTGAGTCGATGTGTCTGAACGTTACGGTGATGTCCATAGAATACCTCCTGTATTGGGTTTTTGTTAATACACCGGGAAAAATTGCTACCTTTAAAACACCCTGTTCCCGATCAGTTTTAAATCAATATAATCACTAAAAAAGTTCCCGTCTTTTTCTAGAGGGCAAAATTCCAAGGGTCTCCCTGTATTTTGCTACTGTCCTGCGGGCAACATCAATGTTATGATTTTTTAACATATCAGCAACCTCCTGGTCACTGTATGGAGTACCTTTATTTTCAGACTTTATAATGTTTCTGATGTGTTCCTTAACGCTTTCAGAGGCAATGGAATCACCTTCCATGCTGTTGATAGCGCTGTTAAAAAAGTATTTAAGTTCAAATACCCCCTGGGGGGTGTGGACATATTTATTTGTGGTCACCCTGCTTATTGTAGATTCATGCATCTGTATATGCTCGGCAACATCCCTCAAAACAAGTGGTTTAAGGTGGGTAACCCCGTAATCAAAAAATTTCCTCTGAAACTGGACTATGCTCTCTGTTACCTTATAAATGGTTCTCTGTCTTTGATGAATGCTTTTTATCAGCCACGCAGCCGACTTCATCTTGTCAAGGATATACTCCTTTGTCTTGTCATTGCCGGGAGAAGCCCCATTGTCATGATTAAGTATTTCTTTATAATAGCTGTTTATTTTTAGTTTAGGAAGACCATCTTCATTCAGTACAATCTCGTAATCATCCCCCACCTTGAATACATAGATATCCGGGCTTATATATATTGTATCCTCTTCACTGTAAAGCCTGCCGGGCTTGGGTTCAAGATTGGTAATGATTTCAACCGCCTTAAGCACCTCAGGCATGCTTATGGAAAGCCCCTTAGCTATCTTGTCGTACCTTTTGTTTTCCAGGTTATCCATGTGATCCATGATTATCTTTTCGACAATCGTTCCCGTTAGATTCTGGAACCTGGCCTGGATAAGGAGGCATTCCCTTGTGTCCCTTGCACCTACCCCGACTGGATCAAAATTCTGTATTGCCCGGAGGGTACAAGCCACCTCCTCTTCAGTGCCCCCGGTTGCCTCGCAAAGTTCCTCCATGGATATCTGAAGATAGCCATCCTCATCTATATTCCCGATAATCTGGATGGCTATTTCTCTCTGTTTTTCATCCATATGACTCATGGAAAGCTGCCACATCAGGTGAGAGTTGAGGCTTGTCTTCTCCTGGTTCATATTTTCAAAGGCAGGGGCCTCCTTGCCCTGATATGGTGTATCTGCCCAACCGGTGTTGTATTCTGAGATATATGTCTCCCAGTCTACAGTATCGTTTGTGGCATTTTCATCTATGGTGACCTCTTTTGCCGGCTGTTCTTCAGGTGAAGAGATAGCATCTTCAACGATCTCAATATTATCGCCTTCTGTATCCAATGGGGACTGTTCGTCCAGAAGGGGGTTTGTTTCCATTTCCTGTGTAATGGTTTCAAGCAGTTCAAGCCTTGAGAGCTGCAAAAGTTTAATAGCCTGCTGCAGCTGCGGGGTCATTATGAGCTGCTGGGAGAGGCTTAGAGATTGTTTAAGTTGAAGCGCCATTTGACCTTGTTATTAATCCATTAGTGTTGTCATTACATATTAAAGTCTTCACCCAGGTATACATCCCTTGCAACCTTGCTGTTCAGTATATCTGCGGGTGAACCGTATTCAACTATATTCCCCTGCTTGACCAGATAAGCGGCATCACATACATCAAGGGTCTCTCTTACATTGTGATCAGTAATAATAATCCCTATGCCCTTTTCCTTTAGCCGCCTTATTATCTGTTTTATATCATTAATGATCAGCGGGTCTATCCCGGCAAAGGGCTCATCCAGCAGCATAAACCTGGGTTCCGATACAAGCGCCCTTGATATCTCAAGCCTTCTTCTTTCTCCGCCGGAAAGGGATGAGGCCTTCTGACCTGCCAGGTGTTTTATATCCAGCTCATCAAGAAACCTGTTCACCCTCTCTTTGATTTCGGTTGAAGAATAATTGTTTCCTTCTACAACCGCAAGTATATTCTCATAAACAGTCAGTTTTCTGAAAACAGATGGTTCCTGTGGCAGATAGCTTATCCCCTTCCTTGCCCGCATATACATGGGATCATCTGTTATATCATTGCCGTCGAGCAGGATGCGTCCCTCATCCGGCCTTACACGGCCTATCATCATGTAAAAGGAGGTTGTCTTTCCTGCCCCATTCGGACCCAGGAGCCCGACAATACTACCCCTTTCTATGCTGATATTGATTTTATCAACTACCCTTTTACCCTTATATATCTTGGCAACATCCCTTGCCTCTAGTTTTTCAACCGGTATGGACAATCCTGTTACCTTTCATCCTTTCCGGTTCTGGATAATGTTGCCTTGTCCTCTTTTGTTCCTTCAGCACTGAAACTTTCTTCTTTTATATCATATATAATCTTTTGGGCACGCCCTTCACCGCCTTTACCATATTTAAAATATGGGTTTCCTGTAAGGATTATCTTTTCGGATTCTATAATATATTCCGCCATTTCCGCTGCTGCATAACTTCCATCTGAACGTTTGATTACTATTGATTCTGTGGCAATAATCTTTTCTATCACATTGGATTTTATGCTTGTATCCTTGCCTGTGTTTTTGAAATACAACTCAAGCTTCTGACAGGACATGGTAATATCATCACCTTCAACCTTAAAACCATCAAGCTTTACATCACCATTAAAGGTTGCCTTTGACTCTTTCATGTACATTTTCCAGGAGATAGACTCTATTTTTACCTCCCCGGCCTGGGTGTCAAAGATATTTTCAATTTTTTTTGTCTCCGGATAGACACTACCGGGCAGCAATATAAATAATAATATGAATATCAGCAAAATGTTGTGTAATTGTTTCATTAATCAAGTGCCCCTGTATCAAAGACCGAATTTACATCTTTGAGTATTTCCAGTGTTTTCTTTTCCAGATCCATAAACAACCCCTTGCCAGTTATCCTGAAAAAAGGCCCCTCTACTGTAACAACCTCATCGGATTTAATACAGTTTTCATCCTGTTGAATCGTTATTCGCTCGGTGTAAAGGAGATACCCGTCTGCTGTTTTACCCTTAAGCCCCCCGGATAGGTAAATCTCATTTTTTGCCCTGTCAAACTCCCCGCTTGCCCCTTCGAGTTTAAAATCAAGGGCCTCTTTTGTCTGGTATTTCAGCCTGAACCCCGTAAAGCTGCCTATTTCACTATCCTTTTCAGTAGAAAAACTACCCTCATCAGCCTCAAGTGTCAGTTTAGTACCTTTGTCGGGATCAGTCTTAGAAATTTTAAAATTTTCCGAGCTGATATCCGCCTTTGGGACAGTCACCTCCGGCATCTTATTCTCGGATTCTCCTTTATCGGTTTTTACCAGAAAAAATCCGATGATAGATAACAGGAGAACAACCCCGATTAATGGCAACGATTTTTTTGAGAGCCTCACCATAATGCAATAATTATACCAGATACATTTTTACTATGTAAAGCCTAATTTGGTTTTTTCATTGTTTCCGTAAAATTCCGGCCATTTCCCCTTTGCCTTGAGGATGATCTCGCACATCTCCCTTACAGCGCCAAACCCTCCCGGGGCCTTGGTTACATAGATGGCTGCATCACGGGTTTCCATGGTGGCATCTGCTACGGCAACCGGAAGCCCGGCACACCTTAACATGGGGATATCAGGGAGATCATCCCCCATGCAGCAGACCTGATCTATTTTAAGACCTTTTTCAGCTATTATCTTTTTACATACTGCTTCCTTCTCTTTTATACCCTGATAGACCATGGTAATCCCCAGGTCAGCGGCCCTCAATCTTACCGTCTCAGATTCCCTGCCGGTGATAATCGCAACATCAATACCCGCATGAAGTAAAAGCCTTATGCCATGCCCGTCCTTTACATTAAAATATTTTGTCTCCTGCCCCAGGTCATTCATTACTATGCGGCCATCTGTCATTACACCATCCACATCAAGTACAAGGAGCGCTATTTCTTTTGCCCTGTTTTCTATCATTATCTGTTTCTCCTTTGGGTCAGTTGACAAGGGAGTGGATATCCTTGAGCAGTATCAGAAGGGGTTTCACCTCTTCAAGAGGTAAAGAGTTGGGGCCGTCACACAGTGCCCTGTCAGGGTCAGGGTGCACCTCCATAAATACCCCGTTAGCGCCCGCAGCCACTGCTGCACGGGCGAGGGATGCTGCATATTTTCTCTCTCCGCCAGAACTGGTACCGTCACCACCCGGCAGCTGAACACTGTGGGTGGCGTCAAAGACAACAGGGAATCCGAAGCCTTTCATGATGGGGATACCCCTGAAGTCCACCACAAGATTATTGTACCCGAAGAATGTGCCCCTTTCCGTGAGCATGATATTTTTGTTCCCGCTTGATAGCACCTTTTTTACGGCCTGCTCAAAATCAAGGGGTGATACAAACTGCCCCTTCTTGATATTGACCGTCTTCCCTGATTTCCCTGCCTTTACAAGGAGGTCTGTCTGCCTGCTTAAAAAGGCAGGTATCTGAAGTACATCCAGCACTGAGGCGGCTTTTTCCACCTCATCAAGGCTGTGGATATCTGAAAGTACCGGAAGGCCAGTCTTTTCTTTAACCTTCATGATGATCTCAAGGCCTTTTTCTAACCCGGGTCCCCTGTATGAGGTAACCGATGTCCTGTTTGCCTTGTCATATGAGGTCTTGAATATAATCGGGATATCAAGTTTTTCGGATGTCTCTTTTAAAAAGGAGGCTACCCTCAATGTTATCTCTTCCGACTCTATGACGCAGGGCCCGGCAATGATAAAGAATGGCCCTTTTTCGTCTATCCTGATATTTCCCGCATATACTGTGTTACCCATACACTTCTCCATGGAATAATGAACAGCTCTTTCCCGGGGATGTGCCTCATAAATTGGCATGGTTAGCCGGGAAAGGTTTAATGCTTATAAAAAGGGTAGGTAAATGTCAAGCAAACAACATGCGCCTCATCTTCAAGAGTCTTTCAACATAAACTTTTGCTTGTCTTATCCATGTTTTGGAACTATCATTGCTCCCCGCTGCCTCAATGGGGCAGATTTTTTTATGTCATAACAATATGATCCCGGAGGTGTTAAAAGGTGGCCAGTAAAAAGACAACCAGGACAATAGAAGAGATAAATAAAAAGATCAGGTCAGGAAAGGCAGTAGTTGTCAGGGCCGACGAGATGACAGAGATCGTTAAACAGAAGGGCGCCAGCGCAGCCGCAGCAGAAATAGATGTTGTCACAACAGGGACCTTTTCACCAATGTGTTCTTCCGGTGCATTTATTAACTTCGGCCACACAAAACCGGCTATCAGGGCCTCAAAGGTATTGTTTAATAATGTCCCTGCTTATGGCGGTATTGCAGCAGTCGATGCATATATCGGTGCAACCGAGGTTGCAGAGGATGATCCATTAAACGGAGTATATCCCGGACAGTTCAAGTATGGCGGAGGCCATGTTATACATGACCTTATCGCAGGGAAAAAGATAACACTCAGGGCAACATCATATGGAACAGACTGTTACCCCAGAAAGGAATTTGAAAAGAAGATTACACTTTCCGACCTGCCTTACGCTACCATGCTGAACCCCCGGAATGCCTATCAGAACTATAACTGTGCAATAAACCTGAGCGCAAAGACCATCTATACATACATGGGAGTCCTAAAACCCAAGGCCGGGAATGCCAACTACGCAACCGCAGGCTGTGTAAGCCCACTCTTCAACGACCCCTATTACCTTACACTGGGCATGGGTACAAGGATCTTTCTGGGGGGCGCACAGGGTTATATTGTAGGCCCCGGCACACAGCATAACCCGAATGCGGAGAGGGCAAAAAACGGCACGCCCCTGTCCGGGGCAGGCACACTCATGGTAATGGGTGATATGAAACAGATGGACCCGAAATGGATTGCGGGTGTAAGCATGCAGGGTTATGGATGCAGTATTAACATAGGGCTCGGTGTCCCAATACCCATACTCAATGAAGATATGGCAAAGTTTACAGGTGTCGCTGATGAGGATATCTACACCCGTGTTGTTGACTATGGCAATGACTACCCTAATGGGGAATCAAAGACCCTTGCCATGGTAAGCTATGCCCAGCTTAAAAGCGGCATGATTAAATTCAATGGCAGGGATATTCCGACAGTACCCCTTTCTTCATATGTGAGAGCTGTTGAGGTGGCGGAGATATTAAAAACATGGATCAAAAAAGGGGATTTTATTCTCACTGAACCACAGGTGATGCTGCCTACAGCAAGGAAATCCTGATACACGCATGCATCTGGCTCAGAATAAAAGGCTTGCAGAAGATGAATATCAATGAAGGCTTTTCAGAAGGGGGTTCCATAATACACAGGCTTGATCCCAGGGTCAGAATACTCTCTGCATTTGCCTTTTCAGTGGTAATATCATCTTCAGAAAGGGTTCCCCCTGTTTTTCTTGGCCTTATTGCTGCGCTTGTAATAGCGGCATTAGCCAGGCTTCAGGTTAAAAAATTCCTGGTGCGTATCCTCTGCGCTAATCTCTTTATACTGTTTTTGTGGCTCTTTCTCCCTTTTACCATAAAGGGGGAGAGCCTTTTACAGATCGGGCCGTTTAATATTTCACTGGAGGGGCTCATATACTGCCTTCGCCTTACAATAAAATCAAATGCCATAATTACTGTTCTTATCGCACTTACAGCCACAATGCCTGTGTTTACCATGGGCAGGGCAATGGGGGCGCTGGGTCTGCCTTCAAAGATAGTAAATCTATTTATTTTTTCTTACAGGTATATCCATACTATCATGAATGAATACCGAAGGCTTAAAGAGGCCATGGAGATAAGGGGATTCCGCCCTGGTACAAACCTGCATACTTACCGTTCCTATGCCTATCTGGCAGGGATGCTGATTGTTAAAAGTCATGACCGCGCAGAGCGGGTACATTCCGCGATGCTGTGCAGGGGCTTTCATGGTAGGTTTTATGACCTTACCGGGTTTAATATAAATGGTGCTGATTTTATTTTTGTGATCATATTTCTTTTTACCCTTACTGCTATTATCTTTGCAAGATGACGGAAACAGATAACATCATAAACCTGGAAAAGGTATCCTTTTCATACCCTTCCGGTAGAAAGGTGATTAATGATCTTGACCTTCGCCTTAAAAAAGGGGAAAGGCTCGGCATAATCGGGCCAAACGGAAGCGGGAAGAGCACTATGTTCAGACTCATAATGGGTCTGTTAAGACCCACGAGCGGCAGACTCACTATCTTCGGGAAGGAGATGACACATAAAAGGGACTTCTTTCCGGTAAGGCAGCGGATCGGCCTGCTTTTTCAGGACCCGGATGACCAGCTTTTTAACCCGACCGTGCTTGATGATGTGGCCTTCGGGCCCCTTAATCAGGGGAAAAGTATTAAGGATGCAAAGGATATCTCAAGGAAGGCGCTTTCTGACCTTGGCATAGGGGATCTTGAGGATAGGATAACATATAAACTCTCCGGCGGGGAAAAGAAGCTTGTATCCCTTGCAACAGTGCTTGCCATGAAACCTGAGGTCCTTCTCCTTGATGAACCAACATCGGGCATTGATCCTGACACCACCCATAAAATAATGCATATACTTGAATCTATAGATGTTTCAGCCATAATCATCTCGCATGACATGGATTTTATCAGCCATACCACCGGGGTAATATATGGCATGTTAGATGGCAGGATTACTAAGGAAAGGGGAGAATTTGCACATAGCCATGTCCATACCCATGGTCATGGAGAGGTGCCCCATACCCACTCTGATATTTCCGGGTAATCTGCAAGCATTAATCCATGTTTATTGAAGGCTTTTCAACAGTCCAAGATACAGAGACCCAGCAAAGGCTTATTACTTGACATAGCATGTTTACCTACCTATAATCCAGAACCGTTTTGACACTATTATTGTTTTACAAATATACCCGGATCGATCAGTTAATCACTTTTCGATCCGGTTTTTCATTGAGTAAAGGTGTTCAGGAGAAGAAATGAGCCCGAGCGGTCATGATACCAAAAAACAACTGGATTACATGGAAAGGGACAAGATCATACTTGTCGGTAACCCCAATGTGGGGAAAAGTGTAATCTTCGGGCTACTGACCGGCAAATATGTAACCGTCTCCAACTACCCCGGAACAACCGTTGAGGTATCAAGGGCATTCTCCCGTTTTGGCGGCAAAAAAAAATATCTGGTTATTGACACCCCTGGCACCAACAGCCTCATTCCCCAGTCAGAAGACGAAAGGGTTACGCGCGACATACTCCTTGACGAAAATGCACAGATTGTTGTCCAGGTGGCCGATTCAAAAAATCTGCGCAGGGGACTTTCCATAAGCATACAGCTTTCTGAAATGGAGATACCCTTTATATTGGACGTCAACATGGTTGATGAGGCGATGAGCAGGGGTATTTACATAGACACAAAAAAACTCGGCCAGATCCTCGGAACCGAGGTTATCCCCACTGTTGCCACCAGAAGGGAGGGGATACATGGGATCATAAAGGGGATCTCAAACCCTCTGAAACCAAATGTAGCTGTGGATTATGGCGATAAGCTGGAAACTGGGATAAGGCAGATACAGGGGCTTTACCCTGAAAAGATATCCAGGTTGATTGCCAT
Organism: Desulfatiglans sp.; assembly: GCA_012513605.1. Lineage (NCBI taxonomy): Bacteria > Pseudomonadati > Thermodesulfobacteriota > Desulfobacteria > Desulfatiglandales > Desulfatiglandaceae > Desulfatiglans > Desulfatiglans sp. Next base: position 54,753 of record JAAZBV010000089.1, read on the forward strand.
AATGCTCCTTGAGGGGGAGCATGGAATAGATGAATGGTTTTCAGCCAGGTATGGCAAAGAGGCAATTGAGAGGGTATATGCGATAAGAACCTCTATTCAGTCCATGAGCCCCACACCGTTAAGCTACCTTATCAACAAGCGCAGGATGGCAAAGGTAGATGAGATCATGAGGGAGGTTCAGACAAAGGATGAACGGGCCGCGGATCACAATATCGCCCAGACCTTTGGCAGGCTTTCCATGCACCCTGTATGGGGCATACCCATTCTGCTTGCAGTGCTCTACATTACATACAAGATTGTTGGTGAATTCGGCGCAGGCACATGTGTTGATTTTATGGAGAGCATCGTGTTCGGTGAATATATCAACCCATTCTTAAGAAGGGTTGTTCATTCAGTAACAGGTAATGCACTCATAAGGGAATTCCTGATCGGTGAATATGGCATCTTTACCATGGCCTTCACCTACGCCATCGCGATAGTGCTTCCCATTGTGGGTTTCTTCTTTTTGATTTTTGGTCTTATGGAAGACTCAGGGTATATGCCAAGGCTTGCAATAATGGTTAACAGGATATTCAGGATAATCGGCCTCAATGGCACCGCTGTTTTACCCATGATTCTGGGCCTGGGGTGCGCGACCATGGCAACCCTTACCGCAAGGATACTCCCCAGCAAAAAGGAGAGGATTATCATTACACTGCTCCTGGCCCTTGCTGTCCCGTGCTCTGCCCAGCTTGGTGTAATCTTTGGCGGGACATCAACCATATCCCCCTGGGCCACCATTATCTGGGCCTTCGTCATTATATGTGTCATCTTTGTGATCGGCTATTTCTCATCTATCGTGATCCCCGGGAAAAAATCAGATTTCATACTTGAGACTCCGCCCATCAGGATACCCAAGTTTTCAAACATAGTTATAAAAACCTTTGCACGTATTGAGTGGTATCTGAAAGAGGCAGTTCCCCTGTTCATGCTGGGCACAATAATACTATTTACCCTTGATAAACTGGGCGTACTTACACTGATTCAGGATTTAGCCGCGCCTGTTGTGGTGAACCTGCTCGGGCTTCCAAAGGAGATTGCAGGTGCATTTGTGATGGGGTTTTTAAGAAGAGATTACGCTGCAGTGCTTGTTGTAAAGGAGGGAAACCTTGATCCGATCCAGATGCTCGTAGCCCTTGTCACCATCACCCTTTTTGTGCCCTGCATAGCCAATATGTTTATAATGATCAAGGAGCGCGGCATAAAGACAGCCTCCATTATTGTATCTTTTATATTTGTCTTTGCCTTTTTGTTCGGCGGGTTATTTAATTTTATTCTGCGTATACTTAAGGTAACCCTATGAAATGCGCCCTGTGCGGATACGAATTTGACCCTGATAAAAATGAGTGTAAGGGGTGTCCTGTAAATAAAAATTGCAGGAGCATCTGCTGCCCCCACTGCGGGTACAGCACAGTTGAAAGATCCGGCATCATTGACTGGATAAAGAGAGTAACCAAAGGAGATAAAGATGTTACTGACAAAAGAAGAGATTGATGAGGTCCTTGAATCCATATGGTGCGGTAAGGAGATAGGCTCTGTAAAAAGGGCTGACCTTCTGAAAATAGAGAACCCTAAGGTAACAGAGGAGGTCATTGATGGGCTCATAGATGATGATTTCATATTTGAGGTCAGAGATGAGATAAACCTTACCCAGAAGGGAGAGGAGATTGCCAGGAAACTCATCAGGGCTCACAGGCTTGCTGAAAGGCTCTTTACAGATGTCATGGAGATAGAGGATGCACCCATGGAAGAGACTGCATGCAGCCTTGAACACTGCCTGAGCCATGAGGCCCTTGATGCCATATGCACCCTGCTTGGCCACCCGCGTGAATGCCCTCACGGCAGGCATATCCCTCCGGGGGCCTGCTGTAAAAGGGCGGAACAGAATATACAGCCTGTAATTATGCCCCTTAACAGATTAAAGTCGGGAGAAACAGGACGGATTGTATATGTCTCTACAAAACACCATTCACGCCTTGACAGGCTCACAGACCTTGGCATCACACCAGGCGAGATGGTAAAGGTTCATCAGACCTACCCCGCATTTGTACTCAAGGTGGGGGAGACAGACCTTGCCATTGACCCTGAGGTGCTGGATGATGTTTATGTCAGGAAGAATGGCAAAAGCTGAATATCTAACTATTTCAAAGAGGAGCATTTATGGAGAGAATCCCGTTTACAAAGGAAGGTCTTGATAAGGTTAAGGAAGAGCTTGCACACATAAAAAAGGTTGAGCGTCCGGATAATATACGCGCCATTGAAGAGGCCAGAAAACATGGGGACCTGAGTGAGAATGCAGAATACCATGCAGCAAAGGAAAAGCAGTCATTTCTTGAAGGCAAGATAAATGAACTGGAATCGGTCATCGGTCAGGCAGAGGTAATAGATTTTACAAATGGCCCGACAGACAGGGTAGTTTTTGGCCGTACCGTGCTCCTCTATAATATGGAAACGGAAGAAGAGGTGCAGTATCAGCTTTTAGGGCCATATGAATCTGACCCTGATAATGGAAGGATCTCTGTAAAATCACCCATAGGCATGGCCCTTATCGGAAGCGAGGTGGGTGACGAGGTAAGGGTAAAAACACCTGGCGGGCTCCAGGAGTATGAGGTGCTGGAGATTTTATGAGGTCATACAGAAAAGAGCTGTGGTTTAATGTGTCTACACGAAGGGCCTTTATCAATATCACGCCCGATATTGAGGTATGCCTGAAGGAGAGCGAAATTAAAGAGGGCCTATTACTCTGTAACGCAATGCATATCACCGCATCGGTCTTTATTAATGATGATGAATCAGGCCTGCACCACGATTATGAAAAATGGCTTGAACAACTCGCTCCTCATGAGCCTGTTTCACAGTACCGGCATAATGTAGGGGAGGACAATGCGGATGCCCACATGAAAAGGCAGATCATGGGAAGAGAGGTGGTTGTTGCCATAACAGATGGCAGGCTTGACTTCGGCCCCTGGGAACAGATCTTTTACGGCGAGTTTGACGGCAGAAGAAGGAAACGGGTGCTGGTAAAGATCATCGGCGAGTGAAAGTATAGATGAAACTGCTTCATTTCATACCAGACAGCCCCTTCTCAGTTTATATTAAAGATACCTTTGACAGGGTTTTTCCCGACTCTAACATATACCGAACTCATACACTTAGGGGTGATTCCCCGGCTTTTCTTGAAAAAAGTCCGGATGTTGAATTTGCAGGCATCGATTACTGGACAAGCAGGAGAATGAGAGAAGAGGTCAAACAGTGCGATTGCCTGATAATCAACTCTATGAATCCTCTGTATATTGATGCAATCCTTGGGGCGCCTTCAAATGTGGTGATTTTCTGGGCAACCTGGGGAGGCGATTATTACAGGTTTTTATCTCCTTATATGACAGATATTCACCTTCCAAAGACCAGGATACTGCTTGAGGCGCGAAAAGGCAGGGAATTCATCAGGTATTGGATTAATCGCATGATGACTGCAATAAAGGATCCGTTAAAAATCAGGAGTTACCTTGGGGTTTTTCTCCCATATTTATCCTGGAGAAAAAAGCTGCCGCTTGACGTGATCCCAAGGATTGACTATTTCCATGTCCTGCCTACTGTCAGAAATTTATTTGAAATGGCGTTCCCCGGCGCGAATAAACAATACAATGAGATGTTCTTTTTTTGTGCAGAAAAAACATTTTCTGCTGGTCCCACCTCAATGAATGGTCCTGATATCCTGATAGGAAACGGGGCCACACCGGCAAATAACCATCTGGAGATTTTTGATCTGCTTGATGATCTTGATCTAGGCTCCCGGAAATTGATAGTCCCTTTAAACAGGGGAGATAAAAGGTATGCAAAAGAGATCGAAATCATCGGGAAAAGGCGATTTGGTGAAAGAATAACCATATTAAGAGATTTAATGCCTGCTTCTCAGTATTACCAGTGTATACAAAAATGTGGCACTGTGATAATGAACCATGTTCGACATGCTGCTGGAGCAACAATACCCACTGTCATGTATAAAGGCTCCAGAGTCTATCTGCGGAATGAGAATCCGCTAAAAAATTTTTATGAGAATCTAGGTGTCCCTGTTGGAAGCGTGCAGGATGATTTGGCGGAAAGAAAAAAATTCCTTAAACCTTTTTGTGACACAGAAAAGATACAAATTCATAAGGTTTTAGAGGCAAGGTGGAGTGACGCAAACGCCCTTCAATCAATAGGCAGACTTGCAGATTTCGTTAAAGAGAGACATTCTCTCTGCAGATAAGGGATAATGCCGGACAGACAATACTGAGAATAGATCACATGACAACAGAACCCTTTCCTTTTAACAGATCAGACTATTCCTTATGCTATTCAGATAACTTTGAAAAGCGAAATAACACATCCTGCCCGGTTTTTATAAGAAAAATTCCTGGAAAAGAGCTTATGGATGGCAGGCTTCCATGGCCATATGTAAAATTGAATTCAGAGGATCATAATAATTTCTATGATCAATATCAGGATCTAATTACCATTGTTGGGGTGACCAGACCCTCACCGAGGCCGCCATGGTCAGGATCAGATATCATTCAGCACAAAAACCATTTTATAATAAATCCCGCCCTGTCGAGAAAACCATTAAGCAGAAAATCGCTTTCAAACCTGCGGAAAGGCGAAAGGATATGGAAACCGTTGACGGTGAATCCAGAAAAAGATATTGATGTATTTATAACCCTTCACAGGGATGTAATATTAAGAAGAGCGCTTATCGGAAGCGCATTTGATCACCCTATATCACACTTCATAAAACTTTTTCAACTCCCCCAAATCCAGGTTTTTGGAGTTGCTAAAGGGGCTGTCTGGGGCGCTATGGCCTGCGGCCTGAATTTTAATCATGAATTGCATTTACTCCACATAGTAACTGGCAATACAGGAATAACCTCATGCGCCTCATATGCCCTGATGAATCATATAACCGAGTATTCACATCAAAACAACATTATGGTTTTCATGGGGGGCGCCCCGGAAGGAGATAATGGCGGGCTTTTACGTTTTAAGGTGCGTTGGAGCAACCATTCACTTCCAACATGGCTCCTTCGTATGGTGATAGAGCAAAAGAGATACTATCAGCTTTCTATACCCGGCAACAGGTTTTTTCCAGCATACAGGACTACATGGCTTTCTTAATCAATACCCGAAGGCCCCTATGTCCACGAGAGATTCGAGTGAGCGTATTTCAATCTGCTGGTGCTGCACATACTGATATTCCACTGGGTAGTTTGCCACATCTGTCGGCAGGCTGCCTGCGTTACCCCTTGCAAGCGAACCAGATGAAAGATGGAAATCCTGTGCACTAAAATCCAGAAATCCCGGTGTGCTTCCTTCTATGTTTCCAAGGTCAGCCACAGTGGCACCCGGATCAAGGTCTGATTCATGTGTGAGTTGCCAATCTTCCGGGAGCCAGTTATCTTCAAGCTCTGTCTGACCATTACCGCTTGTTATGGCAAGGTACCCTCCTCCCGCGGATGCATAGATAATATTGTTGAATACCAGAGCAGTAACATCAAGGGTGCTTAAACGCATGAGCGTGGTGTTACCGCTGCGTGTGGAGACAACCGTGTTGTGATAAAAATAGAGTGTGCCCCTGCGATACATATCCGTGTCACCGCCATCACCTCCATAATGCATGATCTGGCTGTTGCCTGCCCCGTCCGGTTCTATAAGCACGTTACCATATACAAAAGTCTCATCATATGCCGGGTCGTTTGCTATGTGATCATAATCAGTCTCCACAAGATCAAGCTGGCGGTTCCCTGCTTCTATCCAGTTGTACCTGATAATTGTGCCGGATGAACGATCCTTCAGGTTATTCCCAAGGCACCCTGCCCTGAGCGGGCCATAGTGATTATATTCAAACACAATACCAAGGCTTTCTGTATAGGAGTTATGCTGATAGATACTGTCCTCTATACCGTTACCATATACATAGTTGCCGCTGATCCTGACACGGGAAGATGCTGAGCCTGAAAAGAGGCCGTTTGCAGCATCATGAATCAGGCAGTCATGAACTGTTATGTCAGACCCCTCTTCAATATGGATGGCTGCCGCATTTGTGCTGTATTCCTGTGTATTGCCTGCGTCATCGGTAAACTGGTAACCCGGCCTTGCACTTCTTATGTCCAGCCCCTGAATATAGATGTGTGAAGGGACATCAGGGTTATCCGGGATGCTTGACCCGCCGATCTTGATAATACTCCTCACCTCGTTCCAGTAATCCAGTTCAGTGCGGGTTATAGCATCATCCCCGCTTATGATTGGCCTTTGATCGCCTTCAGGTATACCTAAGACCACTACCGGCGATAGAGCAGTTGCCGCTACATTGATTACCCATTTGGCCTGATAGGGCGTAGTGCGATAGTAGATGCGCACAAGGGTGGATGGTTCAAGGTTCTCCCACGGGACATCCCCTGGTTCAGCATATTGTTTACCAGGCCCAACATCATAGACATGGGTGAAGGCTGATGGGTTCCAGGTATATACAGGGGTTGCGCTATCTCCTTCATCACCGGTTTCATCTTCTTCATCCCCCTGAATGGGATCACCATTATTGATAACTGCAGGAGGGGTATCCCCGGAAGAGCCTGATCCACCATTGCAGGCATTGATTAAAAGCAACCCTGTAATAATAAACAATGGCAGCATACAGCATTCGGCCCAGCCCCAAATCTTTGATATGCGTTTTTTTATATTTTTAACCTGCATGGAATCAAGCCCCTTTCTTCTTAACCCGACTTTCGCTATTGGGCATGTTTAAAAAAATAAGTAATTGAAAATATGAAGTATTTTTTAGCAGAGGTTAAAAAGTCTTCACTACAGAGACATTTAGCCCTTGTGATAGCTCAGGTGGAGG
>JAAZBV010000090.1 GCA_012513605.1 Desulfatiglans sp.
AAATTCAAGGGGGTAGGTCTTCACTACAACGGGTTTTCACACCCCTCTCTAATAATTACAGTTACTTATACCCCGAAAAATCGTCATTTTTACTAAAACACTAATCGAATAGCGAAAGTCGGGTTAGATTCAGCCATGGGATCAACAAGTCTACATGTGAAATCCGGCCGCTTTGTTATGTCATCGTCCATAAGCTCTTCCTCAGAAACAGGTTGAATAGGGGCTTCCCAGTAAGGGGTTTGAATTTCCTGATTATTTAACTTACCATGTTTATAACAACATCCACTTAAGATGGGACACAGCTTTAAAGAAATATTGTTCTCGTCACCTGATATTGAATCGGATTTTGACAATTCTACAAGAGCTTCAGAAAAGATATTTGAGTAAAGTGAAACATGCTGGTTCCAGAGGCTTACAGGGTGAGATAATAGATGACGTGCCATATCTTAGTGATACCTCAACCCTTCAAAAGTTGTCCCCTGCATACGTTTGCATATCGTCGCATCAGCATCCTCTCGGGCCAGGCTCTTCGTCCAAAAACGTTTTTCATTTCTTTTAATGAGAATAATCCCGGAATCTGAGACAACATTAACAAAACCATCAAGAATAATCTGTGAAACCCCCATGGGATGGGGCAGAGACTCTCCTATCTGATCCAATAGAGAAGCCCACTCATTTTTTTTTATTTTGAGATCATGAGGATCACCTTTATCTGTTGGATAAAACTCAATGGCTAGCATATTATCATGCGCGCCTGTATATACCTCCGCTCTCATCTCCTCGCCATCTTCAAGATAAGGATTCCATCTTCTGCAAAAGATGTTTATATATTCTTTAATCCATGAAAGATTGTCATTTTCCACTGCCTTCATCGCACCAATGCTATCGAATGGCTGGTAAAAAAATGGCAGCGTAACCTTACAAAAATCATGGATTAAATCCCGCTGTTCATCATTTAATCCATACAGATCGAAGACTGCCTCATCTAGTTGTCTTTCCCACTCTTTACGTTGAGCTTCAATCTTTTCTTCTGGTATGCTATCACGGCTAAATAAATCCTGTTTTGCTGGATTGTAGTTACTTAATTTGTCAACTAATTCAATAATTTTATTTGTAGCGGGATTGTTCCTATCTATGACAATCGGGAATTTTAGCAATTCATCAACAAAATGAATATTGCTATACCAAAGTCCCCATTGAGATGATTTCATAAAGAAAAAATATCGGGACAATGAAGACCAAATCGATCCAAGAATAATTTTATGTAACCACTCTTGTGGTTGAAGCAACTGGATTCCATAAAACCATTCAGAAAATGCAAAAATCTTGTCCGAATAGCATGCAAGAATTTGTCCTTTGATATCAGATTTTTCATCAATTCCACGTTTAATTATTAATCTTGGATGTGTATATAAATGAATGCTTCGTGGTCTTTCAGCTTTTTGTGGAGGCTTTTCAAATGTTAGGTTTCCGTATCTAGAAAATGTTTTATGGCTAAGACTATCGAGTTTATAAAAATCATAATCCTGTGTACCAATTTTATATCCGGCCCCCGATTTTTTTCGGTCAACTATGGTTTGAAGAGATGAATAAAGCGATAATTTTTTTTGTAGCTGGTTATCTATAACACGCCCGAACCAATATATTTTCCAAACAGCATTACTGGTTAAGTCCTCATCATGTAAATAATGAAGATCATACTTGGAAAAAATAATGACTTGGTTTTTATCTAAAGTTATGGTCTGTTTTGCTGAACCATATAACACTGATTTATCGTTCCAGGTTTTATTTCTGAAACATAATGCTAAAAAAGGGGATACTGCTCCTTTGAAAAAAAATTGTCTTACATGTGAAAAGTTAAAGACTTCATGAATACTACAATGCTTCATCCATTTTTCACGAAAAGTCTGAGTAGGTGGATTATGTTTGAACATTACCCCCGCAGAGACTAACATTCCTGCTATACCATCTTGCTTTAAAAAATCAAGTGCTCGCCATAAAAATGCTTGAGATGATTCTTTATCTCCAATAGGCTTTTTATTGGATTTACACCAATCTAACTGAATCTCATGTCTTGTTTTTGTTTCTCTATCGGCGTTTGTTCCGGGTGCTCCCCATGGTGGATTGCCAACTACAACATCAACACATTCCTTTCCGAAGCGTTCTTTCCATATTGGACAAGAGTCAATTACTTTAGTATCAAAGGCGTTTTTTGGAAGGATACAGTGAAAATGATTTTTTGATGCACTGGTTGATGCAATCAAATTAGGTAGTTTGTTTCCCATCTTGATTTGCTGGTCAATGGCTGGAGGATCAAGGTAATGTAGCATTGCTAGATAAAGACTGAACGCTGTTATTCTTGCGGCCTCCTCATTCGCTTCAATCCCGGCAATTTGGTTTTTTAATATATCTTTTAATTCATCAAATGTAAGAGGCCTTTTCAATTTATGCCATTGGTATCGAACTATACGTCGAAAGGCTTCTACCAGAAAAATTCCCGAACCACAGGCCGGGTCCAGGACACGTGGATTTTTTGCCAGGACATCGGGAGTCAAAACACGGGAAACAACAAATTCAGCCAAAACAGAAGGCGTGTAATAAGCCCCATCTTCTCGGACTTTTTTCTTTTTTTCATCAGCATTTGTTGTTGGATGATAGAACTCTTCATAGATCGAACTGATTAAGTCCAGCGGGATAATGTCAAAGTTATATGAATAGAAAAACAGCTTTTTTTGGATGCCAGCATCTCCATAGAGTAATCCTTGAATCAATTCCAGATGTTTTTGGGTTACTTTCTTTTCTTCCTCTTCCACATTTGGAAACATATCCCCATTGAAGTCTTTAGATAATTTTTTAAATACTTCATAGGTAAAATCTTTATTCGATAATACACGAGGGTAAAAGGTATTATTTTCCGAGAAGTCTATTCCTGCTCTGCTGATTGGATTTTTTAAAAAATCAGTCCATCCTGATTTTTGTCGGGCTATTTTTAAGAAATAATTTTCAGTTAAAATTCCACGATCTTCAAGATATCGAATAAATATGGACCTTCCGATAAGTGCATGTGCAAATTTTATTAAGTTGTCTTTGAGACCAGCATCAATCAACTCTCTTCGCACCGTCTTTAAATCGCGTATAATGGCTTTATCTGCCCTATTATTTAGGTCTCCAAACCTTTTATCTCCAAATAATTTCCCAGATTCTATATTGTCACGATGAAAATCCTGAAGTTTTCTGGACACTTCCGCTACATCACGGAGTATCTCTAGTGTCTTTAGTTTGTCCCAAGTCTCAGGTTTTTTAATATCAACCGGTTCCTGTGCCAAGTCATATACAGTAAGATCACCTGGCGTTGAAAGAAACAGTAATCTTGGCCTTGCAAGGCACCATGCCTTATTGAAGGCTTTTTTTTTTCTTCCTGAGAAGCGCCGCATTCGGTGAAAACCACAACAGGATTATTCTCAACAAAAAACAATTTATCTACGCCAGCGCGTTTTGCGGCAGAAAGCCATTCTCCTTTTTCGATCCAGTCTATGACCTTTTGACCCTTTAAAGGTTTGTCTGTCGCAGAATGCAGGCTCCCACTTTTAAAGTCCAATTGATCATATAGGACATCGGAGAATATCATAACCTTCCTCCAGAATTCACAAATCCATTTAAATACAGTGTATCAATGAAAAAAGGTGTTATAAAAGATATAGATTTTTTTGTTAATTGGATGTTCATACTATTCATAACCAGATAAAAGATGTCAATTTAATTCCCTGCAAATCCATATCACTTTTCCGATAATTCGCACACTATTCATTTCTTCCCCTTCAAAAACAATATCCTGGTAGTTACTATTTTCTGAGATAAGAACCAGTTTATTAGGCCGTTTTTCTACCCTTTTTACCATTATTGTGTCTTCAAGACCAGCAGCATATATGGCACCTGCCAATATTGCCTTTTGTGACTGATCTATTAAAACAGTGTCTCCCTCTTTGAGTTCAGGTTCCATACTGTTTCCAACTATATCCATTAAAACCATTTCTTTTGCATTACCTTTTTTACTTAGCCAGTCTTTTCTGAATGAATAAAACTCTTTATGCTCTGGCTCTGTTTCAAAAGAACCATGTCCTGCAGAAAGTCTGGCCACTACTTTTGGTACTTCAACAAATTTATCATGAAAATTATCCTGGCTCAGATTTATAGGAGGTACCCCTTTTACAAGCCATTCCGGATTCAGATTGTATTTTTGGGATAACTCAAGAATCCAACTTTTTGGTACATTGTTTTTTTTACACTGCTGAGAGATTGCCGCTCTGCTGAGATTCAACGTTTTTGCTAAATCCGTTTGAGATGCAATTGGTGATGCATCACAAAGTCTTTGGAAAAACTTTTCAAATATTTTTTCTGTCATGGCCAGAGATGTTAATTTTTAATTACAAGTATGTCAACTTAAATTAACATAATGTAAATATATTGTTAACTTATTAATTGTTTATCTTCTAAAAGCACTTGATATCATTCTTTTTAAAATGTTAGGTTGTTTAAAGATAGGTAAAAAAATCTATATAACGACAGCAGGTTATCAGTTGAAAATATTACTCATTGTTCCCCCAATACAGGATTATTACGATACGGGGATACGCCATTTTCCTTTGGGGCTGTTATATCTCAAGGCTGCCATTAACCATTTTCACCCGGATGTTGATATAAAAATAATCGACTTTCATCATGATCGCGGGAAAAGATCTATACCTGTACCGCGTGAGTTGAAGAACACAAAAAGGTACTTCGGGAAAAATGACCTCTCTCCATTCAGCTCCTTTTACCATTATTACCATTTTGGCAAAGAGTTTGATCCAATCGTGGATGAAATCACTAGCTTCAACCCTGTCCTTGTTGGAATTGCCTCCATGTTCACCACCTATTATTTTGAGGTGCAGGAGATAGCATCAAGGCTTAAAAGAGAATGTCCTCATATCAAAATCGTTCTTGGCGGCGCCCATGCCTCAATTATGGCTGAAGAGATAATTAAGGACGGTTGTGCAGATTATGTGGTAATAGGCGAGGGTGAACAGGCCATGGTGGAGCTTGTCAGTTATCTAAAAGGGAAAATGGAGATTCATGATGTCTCCTCCATTGCCTATAAGGATAATAGCCAGATAATAGTTAATCCGATTAAGAATTATGCAATAGACAAGATACCATCTCCTGTGGACAGGGACTTTGACTATTCCGCTTACAGGGTCAAAGATAAACCTATGTGCATGATACTCACATCACGGGGTTGCCCATATCAGTGCAGCTTCTGCACAACATACAGGGTATTTGGCCGTGGTTACAGGCAGAGAGAGGTTGATTCCATCATAAGTGAGATGAACCTCTATTATGAGAAGGGGATAAATTTTTTTGATTTTGAGGACGATAACCTCACGCTGAACAGGGGTTTTATAATTGATCTCTGTGGCAGGATAGAGGAAGCTTTCAGACCTGATAAGCCCATACTTACTGCAATGAACGGTGTGTCATACTGGCACCTGGATCAGGAGATCCTTAATGCTATGAAAGATGCCGGGTTCGTTAGCGTTAATTTATCACTGGTATCAAGGGACAGAAACAGCGATCTCTTAAGACCAATGGATGTGGAGAAGTTAAAAGAGATTGCATGGCTTGCATATGAAATGGGTTTTGATGTGACCGGTTACTATATCCTGGGGCTTCCCGGTCAATCTGTTGAACAGATGATAGGCTCCCTTGAACTACTTGCATCATTACCCCTTACAGTAGGAGCAAGCCCATTTTATCTGCTGCCCGGTTCAAGGCTTGCAGAGGGTATAAGCTTTGACCGTGAAAGGATGATAAAGGCAAGGCTTACTGCGCTTGGGGGAAACGCACAGGATGTCTACACACTGTTCATATTGAGCCGCATCATCAATTTTATAAAAACGCTTCCTGTAACCAGGGATATGGATATAGGTGAGGTGTTGCGCATACCATCTCAGGGGCGTGAAGCTATTGGAAAAACCATCCTTGAAAGATTTTTTAAGAATGGCGAATTCCATGTGTGCCTTTCAGGGGAGAGATTTGAATTAAATAAAGGGATTAATCCTTCAATATTAAACCACCTTGGTACAACCATAAAGACGATCATGGCAAAAAGTGGCCATATTATTAAACTGGTTTTTTTGTAGTATTATGTTCTTCAGCAAGAAGGCTTCCATCAGGATTAAAACCCAGTGTGATATTTTTCATCTCCTGCCATGCTTTAATCTTTTCAGGGGCAACCTTGAAAAAATCTCCGAGCATCTCTACTGTAACAGGCTGGGGCTGATTAATGCGTTTTTCATTATGACCATACCTGAAGAGGTTGTAAAAACTCCAGGCAATAAGCACCAGGGCCATGCATAATATAATGACCCCGTATAATAATAGTAGCCGCCCCAGATGTTCAATACCATGCGCCTCAATCATGACATCCTGAAAACGCCATAAACCGACCACCCATGCACCAAGGGTCAAAACAGGTCGGATAAAATAGGCAAAAAGGCCCCAGAAGGCTATAGTAAGCAGCCCAAAACCGAAACGTTGGGCAGCAGACTGCTTTTCCGGCCTTTCAATAATCAACGATTTCATATCTCCACACCTTCCTCTTTGCTATCGGCCTGTATCCCGCGATCTACAGTAATCCATCTGGCCCTTTTGCCGCGCGGCCTCATAATGGTTTTTGGTAGGGCCACAACTGAGGTGAGCCAGTTGATAATCCAGAAGACTACCGGGTACCAGACCATACTGAAATAGTTGCGGAAAAGTTTTTGATCATAATGCCTGTCAAGCCAGAGGCTTACCGCAAACTGTAAAAGACAGGTCATTGCCAGAACCATTCCGGGCCATGTCGGTACCAGCGAAACAACAATTATATTTTCCGGTAAATCAAAAAACAGGCCCAATACCCAGAGAGTTACCACTGTAAGCACTGTATAACCCCAGAGGATACTGATAAAATATTCAAGACATACCCCCCACATACGCCTTGATTTCCATTTAAGCACCCTTGGCAGATAACGTAACAGGGCCTGATCACCGCCTATTGCCCATCTGAGCCGCTGTTTCCATAAACCCCGCAGAGTTTCAGGCATGAGTATCCAGCACAGGGCGCGCGATTCAAATCTTATGTCCCAGTGGTTAAGCTGCAACCGCCAGCTTATATCTATGTCTTCGGTCATCATATCATTACCCCAGTATCCAACCCGGTGAATAGCAGATCGGCGGAATGCGCTGACCACGCCTGAAACAGTAAATACACGGCCATAGATCCTCTGGGCGCGTTTAATAAGCCCCAGTATGGCAGAAAACTCGCCAACCTGAATGCGCCCCAAGAGGGTTGATCTGGTTCTGATGCGGGGGTTTCCTGTAACTGCTCCGACACGGGGGCCGGATAAAAAATGGCTCATAATCCATGTAATGGAGTTTTTATCCAGGATGGCATCACCATCTATGCATACAAGAAACTCCGACTTTGCAATGAGTGAAGCTGTACGCAGGGCCATTGCCTTGCCCTGATTTGTTGCAAGGTGCAGCACCCTCAGGTGGGGGCAGCGTTCACTCAATTCATTAAGTATCTCCCCGGTATCATCAGAGCTTCCATCATTTACAGCAATAATTTCAAAAGAGGGGTAGGTTATCTCTTCAAGCGCCTCTATTGTCTCAATAATATTATTTGATTCATTATAACAGGGCACAATTATTGTAGCAGACGGATAGGCGGTAAGGACCGGCGGCTGATCTGGCCGCCCCTGGCCCCGCTCCCACCTGACATAGAAATAGATGGCCCCCACAAGCCATAAGTATGCCATAAAAAGAGGATAATAATAGGCAAAACTAAGCAGTATATCAGTAATGGGGTATGTCATGATTATGGCCTGTAAATAAATGACTGCAATGAAAATGCAGGTTTTAATATCTCAAGGCGGGGATGGCCAATATGGAAATCCTCCGGGTAATAGCCAAAATGAAGCGCTCCCTGTCTCTGAAGACGGTTCATTGTGGCAACGATCTCCTTTTCAGGAATCTGCCTGTTGCCATCACTCCAGTCACGCGTCTGTAAAATAAAAACTGTCTTTTTGAGGCCTTTATCGTAGCCCTTTACCTTTTGCACAAGATCATCCATCCACTTTACCCTGTTATCCGCCTTTTCCATGTAGGGCATGGCCATTAAACAAACATAATCATAATGACCAAGGAAAAGGGGAAGACTCTGAGCAAACCATGCCTCCGAATCCGGCTGTAGCACAGGGGTGGCAAATATGTTTCGCGCTGTCTTGAGCCTTGGCCTCCATTTGCTCACCCTGGCAGCAATATCATCAGTAAATTTTATAAGGTATTCTGTTTTTGCACGTGTCCAAAGTTTATTATTACTCGAATTTTCCCTGATTTGTGAAATAGTGTCAGGAAGTCCAAGCTCTTGAATGTAATATTTCAGCGCATCCGGATGCGCATCTTCAAAATCATCAAACACACCGTCGTCATGAAACATGAGCCCCTCGAAATCTGCATATCGAGCAAGATCTTCATATACATCAAGAATAGCATTGCGGGCCCTGATATCAAATGGAGAAAGACGGGGATACATCCCATGCTCAGGCGAGTTAGCTGGCCTGCCCTCTGATTGTACCATCCAGCTCTTGTCTCCTATCCTGTAGCTAAGCACAGGAAGCCATGCAAACACCTCCACATGCGCTCTTGTTTTTAATTGCCATGCCACCCGGTTAAAAAGATCAGCCCGCACAGGGAGATGGCGGTTAGAAAAATAGAGGGCATCAGCAACGCCATCACCGTCAGGGTCTGCAAATGCCTGCAAATAAACTGTTGATATCTTAAGCCTGTATATCCGCTCTATGAGCTTTCCTAGGTTATGCTCCTGCTGATCCGGGTCAGGGTCATATATGTAATCAAGATCAACCTGCACAGCCCTGTGAACAGATTCAAAAGAATCCCTGCGCAGGTCTCTCACAAGATCATCGAGCGGTTGATCCGCATCTATAATATAACGATTTATACGTGACAGATCAGAGAGAATGTTCATATCATGTTCAAGTGTTATTGTAATTGGCATGCCAAGATCACGTGCTATTTCAAGGGCTGGTATGTTATAGCGGCCAAAGGGCCAGACCATGACTCGCGGCCGAATTCCAAGCCTTTTTTCAATAAGGTCGCTGTTCGCGGTAAGACCAATCCTGATACGGTTTAGATAATCTTCTTCAGGCTCATAGGCTCCATTTTCAGAATAATAGCGTCTGGTAACAAGGGCAGGCTGTGTGTTTCCCTGCGGGTTTGCTATTTTGCCATAATGCAGGCCATACCCGTGGCTTGCAATCTCAACAAGACCGGAATCTACTATTTCACTCAACTGCTCCCAGCTTAAAAAACGCTCTCTGGGCATAATCTCTGTTCCATACTTTACCATGCTACCTTCAGGGGCATCAAGCCAGCTTCCTTCCAGTGCAAGCACCGCCCTCATTTCAAATGCCTTAAGCAGGGGCAATACCCTGTGGTAAAAACTGGCATACCCATCATCAAAGGTTATCATTACAGCCTTTTCAGGGAGACTGTGCTCATTGCGCTGTGCTGCAAGCAGGTCATCTATACTGATAGAGCTAAAGCCATGTTCTCGCAACCAGCTGAAATGGTGTATGAGATTATTCACTGATATAGTCATTCCATCGGGGTCATCAGGAATATCTGCTACATCATGGTAACATAGGGCCACAAAATCTCCTGTCCATGCAGGTTTTTTTGTAGTCTGCGCTGCAATGGATAAACCTGCCGGCAACAGGCATGCAATCAATATCAGTAATCTGACCCGGGCAAGGAGCAAACGAATCATATTAAAACCTCCAGTTCAGAGATATAAATGCATTGTTGGACCGCTCTGGTTTCCCATCATAGACGCTTCGATTGCGACCTGCCCCATATGTAATACTAAAGCGGTTGCCAAGCTCAATAATAAATGAGTATTCAAGTCCCATTGTATAACTACTTCCGTATCCCTGCTGCCAATAATTTCCACCCGAGAGGCGCACCCTCTGGTGAAATGATTTTTCATAGCGGCGGTAAATACGCCAGAGATGCTCAAGCCCCCCGGTAATTCCCAGATCAGAATCAGGATTAAAGTATGGCCCGCCTGACCTGCTGTTATTTGATGCTGATATCTCACCAAATGCCCTGACCTTGTGTCTGGGGAGGGTAAGCAATCTCTGCGTGCCTGATAATGTGAGCCTGGTACGTTTGTTTCCATCACTGAAATCCATGAACTGCCCACCAAGGGAGAGAGCGCTTCCTTCATGCGCCCTGAAATTTACACCCATATTTATGGCATTGGCCCTGATCTTGTTATGTATTGCTCGCAGGGGCGTGTCACGGCTGTATTTTTCAATGCCAAAGGGTATGGACCAGTAATCATCAAGGTGCCACAGGCCATCTGCCCACAGACCAGCATGGTTGGAGGTGCTGTCATTAAACCCTGTGCCAATAGTGGCCTCAAGATTTGGAGATAAATATTCCATGCCCATACTGTAACTGTTAAGAAAACCATCACCCTCTAAAAACTGGGCCTGAGAATGGCTGTAACCGGCAAAGATCCTGTAGTTGTAGTTTACAGGCTGGCTGAACACCTTTGTTGAGATCTCCCACTCCTTATCCCCGTATATATTACCATTCCCGCTGCTGATGGTTGTGTCCACCCTGAGCTCACGCATGTTATGCACCCGCCAGGATCTGTCAAGACGCTGCACCTGGCTGTTTTCAGGATATTCCTCAAGAAGCGCCGCAATTTCTGTCTCAGCCTCTCTGTATTGCCTGCAAGAAAGATGCGATTCTGCCTTGCCTGTGCGTAGACCCCTGTGTTCTGGCGATAGTGCAAGTCCAAGTTGCAATACATTCTGGGATCGCCTTGGCCATCCCCTTGAAAGATAAATCGTGCCCAGTTCACGTAGCAGATCCGGGTTGGCAGGTGCCTCATTTCTCATTAATGTAAAACGATGCTCTGCCTCGGCAAGGTCATCTCCAAAAAAGCGGCCAAGGGCTGCGTATGTCTCTACAGCCTGCCTGCGCCAGTTCGAACGGGGCACCCTGCTTCCACCCGGATAGAGCCACACAGGCTGATCAGGCACTGTTTTGTCAATGTGGCTTATGGCATCAGAATAATTCTCTCTTTCTATCAACGTAAAAAAGAGGCCTGTTCGCCCCTGATAGGATTTAGGGTTAATCTCAAGGGCCTTGCAATAAAGTTCAAATGCATCTTCCGGCCTGCGCACATTAAGCATGGCCCCTGCTGCTGCCTCCAGCACATACCCGGGCAGGTTTACCCCCTCTCCTGCAAGGCGTTCATATTCCTCTACTACCTTTTGAGGCTGCGCGCAGTCATTCCATGCTGCCATGCGGTCAAAGCGCGCCTGAATTTGGCAGTTTAAACCCTCTGGCCCCTGGCATCCTGGTAAATCGAGGGTCTTTTCAATCAGCTCCAGGGCATGCCGACAGTCAATAAACCTTTCTGCATCAGAGACTGGTGGCAGCCCCCCCCAGCGTACGGCCATTGCATTTGCATCTCCCTGCAATCTTATCATCTCTTCTGGTGTTAAAGCATCCGGGTACTGCAAGGCCAGTTCATAAGCCCTTGCAAATGCTTCAAGTTTATTAAGGAGCATGATCTGCCTGTACCTCGCCTCTCTGTGGCCTTCATTTTTTGCAAGAACATCCTGGCAGGCCTTAAGAGCTATAAAAGGTTCATTGTTTGCCTCAGCCGCATAGGCAAGAACCATATAAAAATCAATTATGTCAGGGTTCCTGATGACCATTTCATTTGCCAGTTCCATGGCCTCTTTAGTCTGCCCTGAATCTGTCAGGGTTAATATTAAGCCTGCTTTCATCTGCAGATGTTCAGGGAAGCGACTTATACCCATCTTGTATACCTTGATTGCCTCATCCCAATTTTTAAGCCTGCGAAGAGATTTGGCGCCTGCCTCAACTACAAACAGCGGGGCCTTTGTCATGTTAATATTTTTTATCAGGGCTGCTGCACCAGTGTCATCCTCTGCCCAGCTCTGGACAGCAATATAGTCGTAAATGAGGTCGATATTGTCCGGATTAAGTTGAAATAGGGGATCAAGTATATCAATCGCACCCCTGTAATCTCCATGCCGGGCTAAATCAACGGCCTTTTGTCTGGATAATATTATACCTGTATCTCCGGCTGTACATGCCAGTGACCATGTAAGGATAAAGACACATAAAAGGGCAATAATGATATTCTTTAAAAAGGCATGCTTACTGTGAAGGTAAAGGCATTTAAATAATATCAACTCTGTTTTCTCCATAAAGATACAGGGCAATAAGCCCGAAAGATTTATTATGACAAATAAGTAGAGTTATCATGGCAAAGATATACAATGAAATCATCATAAAAAGGAATAGATATTACAATGTGAGCGTCAATATTAACAAACTTATTTTTCCCATAATTCCCTTGAATACCAGCAACTCCGCTGTAGTAATATTTCATAAATAGACCTTCATATAAAATATGTATTATTACCCCATCCTTTTTAAATACATATAAAAGGCCCGTTTTACCATATCGGTTTATTTGTTGTAATTATTAAGTTATTTTGTCTATATACAGAAAAACTTATAAATTATTATGGAGAAGACATGAAGGTATTAACAAAGTTGTTTTACAGATCTCTGACTACATATTTCGCTCTGGTTTTTCTTCTTCCAGGTTGCTCATCTGACAGGGAATTCAGATTCACCTTTGACCGCCAGGATGGTGAAACATATGTCCAGAAGCTTTCAATAAGCAGGGAAAAGGGCACCGGGGCTGACAGCATGGAGATGGAAGATACCCTTTTGGAGACAAGGGTGACCTGCAGGAAGACAATAGAGGGGTGGGACATAGAGTCTCAGACCCTGAACACAATAATGTTGAAAAACGGTGAGGAGATAAAAAGCCCTCTGCTTGATCTTATCTCAAAACTCACTATTACATACAGAATAGACAGCAATGGTAACATGAAGGATGTTATTGGATATGACAGGGTGCTGGAGGCGGTGAAATCACAGTATCCCCCTGAGGTGGCTGAAAATGTCTCAGCAGGGATCAATATAGATGCAATAAGGCAGAGGGAATTTTCTGAATGGAAAAACAGGATCGGTGATTTTCTGGGTAAGAAATTTTCTATTGGCGATAGATGGGTACATGATGCCTTCTATACCCTGCCAAATGGTGATAAAATCAGCTACAAAATAAAGACCATTTTTAAGGAAAAGGTTCAGAAGAATAATGTTACCTGTGTGGCTATTGAGCAGACATATGACAGCGCAGGAGAGAGTTCGACAGTAAAAGATAAAAAACACCCTGAACATGGTCAGGAGAGTGCATCCATAAAAGGAACTGTTACCCGTTTAATAGATCCCGCCACAATGCGGATATATAAAGAAGAGGTGAAAAGGGAAATACATATGTTTACCGAGATGCCGGTTTCAGGAAAGATACCTGTGGAGATTGTCGAGACCCGCACCTATGATTATGAATATGGGCGATAATAATAGATACCTTATTTACACTTGTAGATAGAGAGTCAAGAAGGGCCTTAAGAGGATTAAGGCCCTGAAAGATATTCATCGTGGGGGTATTGGCCCCTTATATCTATTTTACCTTTTCAAACCTTTCCTTTGGCTGACCGCATACCGGGCACTTTTCCGGTGGGGTATCCTCTACTGTAAACCCGCATACTGAACAGACATAGACATCATTAAGCGGCATATCCGTACCCTTTTCAAGTGCCTTTACTGCCTTTTCATAAAAGCTGCCATGCACCTTTTCTGCCTCATTTGCCCAGAAAAAGGTCTTAAACGCAGCATTGTTCTGCTCCTTTTTTGCCTGATCCATGAACTGGGGATACATATCTGTGAACTCATCCTTTTCACCTTGCCATGCCTCTTTAGCATTCTCTAGAGTGGATTTGATTCCATCCATAGCCTTCAGGTGGTTGAATGCATGAAAGGTCTCTGACTGTGCAGCGGCCCTGAAGAATCTGGCAATATTGGGGTAGCCCTCTTCATCTGCCTTTTTTGCAAAGGCCAGATAACGCCTGTTTGCCTGTGATTCGCCTGCAAAGGCTGCTTTCAGGTTTTGTGTAGACTGATTAGACATAAATTCCTCCATTGAATATTTAGTAATAGTGTGGTAGATTTTCGAACTGATTTCACACGGAATATAGCAACTGGTATATTTAAAGTCAACAAAGGCCAATAATGGTGGCATGGTTACAAAGGGCCAGCAACTATTCAAAGAGTCAAAACAATAAGAAGTCAAAGTTCTTTTGTTAAAAAGTTTTTCCAAGCATCAGTAAGTGTAAAACAATAGTATATTTTTTTAAAACCGGGTTCCAGAGGAGACAAAATGATTCATGAGAATGAACTTGTTATGCTTCTTCTTTCTTTGGGCGTAGCGGTTTTTATAATCCTTAAAAGGCATAAATTCAGGCAATTCTTCGGGTGGAAGCTGCTTTTTACAGCCTTTCTGTTTTTCACGACAGGTTGTATCTGTACAGTTTTAGAAACCCTTTTTTTTAATAACCTATTAAATCACCTTGAACATATCTGCTATCTTATAAATGCATTAATGATCATGATGTGGTGTTTCAGGGCTATTGGCGTTAGAGGGGGTAAAAATGAATAGCCCCATTGCTGTAATAGATACCCTTTTTACCCTTGCCGCTTTTATAGCCCTGCCGATACTCTTAATCTTAAAACACCGGAAAATCTCGACTGACATCAAAATTCTTATTTCATCCCTTCTCCTATTAAACATACTTTATGGCCTGTGCCTCCTTTTTGAGTGGACAGGGGTAACTAATATCCTTGATCCCTATGAGGATCTTATTGGCGCTCTTATACCAATGATGTGGGCCTTTATCTTTTATGCCATCATACAGAATATCTCCGGGCTGGAATTAAAGGAAAGCGAATGGCAAAAAAGACTCCTTGAAAAGCAGCTGCTACAGACCCAGAAGCTGGAGGCACTTGGCACGCTTGCCGGGGGCATTGCCCATGATTTTAATAACATACTTTCAATCATATTCGGATACATTGAGCTTGCCCAGCTTGATATAACTGATCCTGCACAGGTGAGAGTTGATCTTTCCGAGATGAAGAATGCAGCCTTCAGGGCAAGGGACCTGGTCAACCATATACTTGCTGTAAGCAGGAGGGCAGAGGAGAAGAGGCAACATATCAGGTTAAGGGACGTGGTCAACGAGGCAATAAAACTGCTCAAGTCTACAATCCCTTCAACAATAACCGTCACCGCACATGTCGATTCGGAAAAGATTGTATTTGCAGATTCATCCCAGATGCACCAGGTGATCATGAACCTCTGTACAAATGCATATCATGCCATGAAGGCATCAGGCGGGGAGCTTGTTGTCAGACTCTCGGATGTAGAAATAAGGGAGGGAGCTGTGTTTCCTTTACCTGATATGAAGCCAGGCCCATACATCAGGCTTGCAGTTACAGATACAGGGCACGGGATGGATGATGAGACAATGGCAAAGATATTTGACCCCTACTTTACCACCAAGGGGGTGGGGGAGGGGACCGGGCTTGGCCTTTCAATAGTACACGGGATAGTCACACGCCATGATGGTTATATCCATGTGGAGAGCAGAAAGGATGAGGGTTCCTCATTTTATGTCTATTTCCCTGTAGCAGGTATGGAGCCGGATAAAGATGCTATTGAACCGGTGATGCCATTATCCGGGAGCGAACACCTGATGATTATTGATGATGAGACCGGCATTACTGATGTAACATCAAGGATACTTAAGGGACACGGATACAGTGTAACAGTATTCAACAGGGGAAAATCTGCATATGAAGATTTTTGTAAAAATCATAAGGCTTATGATGTCATTATCACTGACATGTCAATGCCTGAGATAAACGGCCTTGAACTGACAAAAAAGATGCGGGAGATTGATCCGGATAAACCTGTAATCATATGCAGCGGCTTCAGCGACCTGATAAATAGGGAACACCTGTCAGAGGTGGGTATTTACTATATGGCAAAGCCTGTTGTAATGGGAGATCTTATGAAAACGATCAGGGGAATTTTTGATAACAGGGTTACTCAGCCTTCTACATAGGATGATACATAGCTCATAGTACAAATATGCCACTTTAAGGAAGAAGATTTACCACGGAGAGCACGGAGATTAATATTAAAACTTGTCCATGTTCCTGATGCTCGATACTCAGGGATTTTCCGTATTCTTAATCAGTAAAATATCTCGTCATACCCACGGGCGCTCATAAATATGTAGGGTGGTATTTTATATGCCACCTCTTTTTTGGTGGGGAATAAAACCCAATATCGTGAAATTAAGATTCATAGTACGTCATTTCCGCGAATGCGGGAATCTATTTGTTTTTATTTTCAAATATATAAAATGGATCCCCGCCTTCGCGGGGATGACGATTAAGCCGAAATGACTGTGTGGCCTTCTTAATTCAACAACATTAGGTATAAAACCCTACCCTACGAAAGAATTGGTATTTTATTTCTGATACCACTTGCCGGCCTCATCCTTGAGCCATTCGCCAGGGTCGGCCTTTTCAGCTATCTGTTTGGCCCTTCTCTGCCCCACCAGTTCTATAGTTGTCTCTGATTGTTTTGCAATCGCCTCATACACCTTTTTGCGGTCATCATTTTCTGCTGTAACAGTATCTTCGCCTTTCTTGTCTGCGCCCACAAATTCAAGGTATCCCTGGGCATTCTCCCCTACAACTCCTGCCTTTTTAAGCTCAACAACAGCAGGCAGGCGATCCTGCATCCTCTCCTTAATGCCCTGTGCATAAAGGTTTGATGAACATATTATCAATATTGAAATTAAAGCCAGCAATAATTTGTATGATATTTTTTTCATTTTTATCTCCTTATCATCTTATTTCACTTTTATTTTTTACCTGATCCCTGAAGCTTGCTTTCAGCCTTGTCTATGTCACTGAAAAAGTCATCAAGGGCACGGTCAATCTTTACATTCACATCAATTGTAATATGTATGGGTTTAACCTCAACCGGCGCTACCTCAATGGCATGCCTTGTTGAGCAGGCCCCGCAAAAAACAGTAAACACTGTTAATACCGCAAATATCATTAATACCTTTTGCATATCATTCTCCTTTTATTCAATTAATAATAAGAGTCCCTTGTTTTAACCCTGAGCTATGCACCCTGCGCCTTGCGCCTTACTTTATCATATCCAATGCACCCTTGTAATTCAACAATTCATCAAGGGGCAGTTTAAAATTGACATCAAGGCTTATCCCCTGGAAGTTGGAGCCTTCTGATGCAGTCTCTACACGCTGAAACCTGCTTAAGTCTTTATCATATCTGAATGGGAGTTTGTTTTCAGGCTTACCATCAAATTGAAGCTTTACTGTAAGCTCTTCCTGGTCAGTATTCAGGGACATCTTTACCCATGAATAGTCAAATGCCTTTAATGCCTCGCTTGCTATATCCATCTGAATATACTCGGGTGTACCGGGTGTCATACCAGCCTTGAACATATCAGTGCCCCTGATGTTTATCTTTCCGCCCCCGCCCGGTGTGGAGTACAAAAAGCCATCCTCAAAGCTGATCTTACCCTTTGATATGGTTATGGGTATCCTGCCGTTTACTGTTCCGCCCCCTGTTACACCAAAGACCCCGAACTGTTCAAGCAGGTCTGCAAGCCTGAGCCTGTCGCAGAATAGGGTAATAAGGTATTCATCCTTTTCAGTGTCCACACGGAAGGACTGTATATTGATATTACCCCCGCACCATTTGAATCTCCCCTGTTCAATAAAGATAGAAGAGAGGCTGTCTACCCTGAAATCAAAGGCAACATCGTCAACAGATATATCACCAAAAGAGGCGTTGCCTATCTTTATCTTTTGCCCAAAGGGGCTTCTAAATGAGATAAGGTCATCAAGCGTTAAGCTTAACAGGATATCCTTTAATGCGAGTTTATTTTCATTGTTGTTTATGGCGCCCTTTTCTATGGTGATATTCAGCCCGGATTTCATCAATGAACCGGAGAGGTTAATGGCTCCATCTGTTTTTAGGAGGCCATTAAACTTGTATCCCTTTAGCGCAGGGGCAAATTTACCAAGGTCAATATCAACGCCGGGCTTATATGCGGGGATATCTGCCTTTATATTTGTTGTGCCACCCTTTGATGTTAATGATGTGGAGCCGCTGAGGTTTATTTTCATATCAGCGAGAGGAGGGTATTTTACAGTCCCGGTAAAGTTTATATCCCCCTTTTTCTGGGCAATTTTAAGGTCAAGAGGGCCAAGGGCATAATCTCCATAGGTAAAATTCCCAATGGATAGCCTGCCCCTGTCGTAGCTTTTATCTAACGGCCATGAAAAGGGGAAATCCCCGGCAATCTCCTTTATATTTAAAGCCCCACCCTGCATTGACACAACGCCCTTTTTAAAATTTGCGCCTGCCTCCATATTGATACCCTTATCCGGGTCATATTTTATCTCCCCCTTCACAAGGTATTCAGGGATGCTCGCCTTTATGTCCGGGCTGATAAAGGCGATCTCCCTGCTGTTTAATGTGAATGAAGAGATGTATTGATCCATATTATTTTCATCTTGCCTGATATTGCCCTTAATAGACACCGCAGGTAAAGAAAAACTCATATCAACGATTTGGGCGTCTGTCTTTTTCAATCTAAATAGATAATCAGCGGATAGAATGCCCTTATCAAATAAAACAGAAGCTTCAATCTCCGGGGAAACAGCAGTAATATCCGTGTCATTAATGGAAACACTGAAGGGGTGACCAAAATTTTCTTCACCCTCTTTTGCACCTATCTTTACACTGGTTATGTCAGTGCTCTTCTCTATTGCCACATCCCATGCAAGGGCTGGCATGTTATCGCCAGTAAGCAATCGGGTGAATGCTTTTATATCTCCCTTAAGATTATCTTCATTAATATCAACAGTCCCTGAAAAATCCGATAATACAGAGAGCCTGCTTTGGTTAATCATAATCGGGGAGATTTCAAAATTGAGGTGTTGCGCATCTTTTGAGTTTATATTGATGCTGATGGGCCTGTAATCCACCAGCGGGACAGCAGGATTTGTCAGCACAACCCCTGAGTAGCTAATACTGGATTTATCCAGTTTGAAGGAGGCAGAAATATCCTTAATAGTAAACGGGTCAATGGATAGGGTTAAGACAAGATCAAGGCTGGATTTACCCTTAAGGTTAACAGGGATCATATCCCTTAGTATCTTCTCATAAAGATCAAGTGCCACTTCATCTGATTTTACTGCAAGTTTAATAATGTTATTTTCCCATATGCCTGAGACTCTAACTTTATTTCCATCTGGGTAGATAGTTGCATTAAAGTTATGGGGTAATAAATCCTTATCAAAGGAGGTCGCGGAAATATCAAATGGTATCCTGAATTTTTTACCCTCGTATCCAAAGTCCAGGGTCGAATTGACTATTTTGATTTCCCCGATTGTTACAGGGACGGCTGTTTCACTCTCCTCTTTACTGTTGTCCTTTTTGTTAAGGAGTTCATCAAGCCCTGTTATAGAGACCTTATTATTTTCGTATCTTGCATCTATGGAGATACCACTAATGACAACCCTGTTTATATGTTTTTTAAAAAGGGCTGAAGGTGTGTAATCAAGCCGGATGGAGTCTATAAGGATGCCTCCATCATCCGGCCCGATCTTAAAATCGCTTATCTCTGCTCCGCCAGGCCCTATGGATCTGACTTTAAGTTGGGTAAGCTCAATACCGCTATCCTTCAGTATCGAAGGCAAGATTTCTTTCTCAACATAGCCTGGAACAAAGAGGTAAAAACACGTAATCAGTCCAAGCGCTAAAATTAGGATGGATGACAAAATTATTATTAAGATCTTTATTACGTGTTTTCGGATCATATTCCCACTAACATGTTAATGGTATGTGCATGGAATCTTCTGCCCTGTCCTCTCCTCTATCTCGCACATCAACTCGTCACATGGGAGCACCCTGTAATGGTTATTAGCACATACGCAGAATTTCTGGCCATTGTCCCCTTCAAGCATAAATTCAACAGAACTTTCACCCGGATATTTAAAGAATATATCCCTGAGCTCCTCAAGGTACTGCTTTGAGATCTTTTTATCATCCAGATTAAACTTTACAACCCTGATTGCCTGCTGCCTTATGGTTTCAAGCGATGCAACCTCTTTTCCTATAATCTTGGCCATGTTTTCATTTATCTCTACAACACCGGTTACAAGCACCGGGTCATCCCCCTTTAACAGGTGAGACGAGCTGTTAAATGCATCGGGGAAAAAGACCACCTCAACAGAATCGGTCTGGTCCTCAAGGGAGATCACAGCCATCCTGTCGCCTTTTTTAGTCCTCTTAAGTTTTATATCCGCTATCACACCTGCCACCTTTACCTGTGAACGATCCTCTGACTTTAAAAGCCCTGCAATAGTTGTGGTGGCATACCTTTCCGCTGTCTTCTGATATTCATTAAGCGGGTGGCCGGTTATATAAAAACCAAGTGACTCCTTTTCTCTCTTAAGCTTTTCCTTGTCATTCCATTCATTTAGTTCAGGGAACTCAAAGAGGGCGGCCATGCCCTTGTTGTCACCCTTCATGGCGCCAAAGATAGTAAGCTGGTTTGGATTATGGTTAATCCCTGACATCCTTATTACATCGTCTACCGCGGCAAAAAGCCGTGACCTGAAAACCCCGGTAAAATCCATTGCCCCGCACTGTATAAGCCCCTCAAGCACCCTTTTATTTACCTTTGAGCCATCTACCCTTTTGCTAAAATCAAATATATCAGTGAACCTGCCCTCTTTATCACGCGCCTCTATAATGGATTCAACCGCCTTCATTCCGACATTTTTAACAGCGGCAAGGCCGAACCTGATGGCGTTATTTACAACAGTAAAATCGGCCCGGCTTTCATGGACATCGGGCGGAAGAATGCGGATACCCATTTCGCGGCATTCGGCAATGTTCTTAATGGTCTTGTCAGGGCTACCCATGTCGTTTGTTAACAGAGCAGCCATAAACTGGACAGGATAATGGGCCTTTAAATAAGCGGTCTGGTAACCTATAAGGGCATAGCATGCCGCATGGGAGCGGTTGAAGCCGTAGCCTGCAAATGGTTCAATAAAAGCGAATATCTTTTCTGCAAGGGGGGCATCTATATTGTTTTGGACACACCCCTTTACAAACTTCTCCTTCTGCTCAGCCAGGAGCTCCGCCTTTTTCTTACCCATTGCCTTCCTGAGCACATCTGCCTCTCCCATTGAGAAGCCTGCAAGGTCACGTGCAATCTGCATTACCTGCTCCTGATAAACAGCAACACCGTGGGTCTTGCCAAGTATAGGCTGAAGCTTTGGGTGCAGGTAGTTTGGTTTTCTCTTCCCGTGCTTCCCATCTATGTAATCAGGTATCCAGTCCATTGGTCCGGGCCTGTATAGTGCAACAAGGGCTACAAGGTCTTCAAAATCCTCCGGCTTAAGCCTGCGCAAAAGGTCCTTCATGCCATCACTTTCAAGCTGGAACACGCCTGTTGTTTTACCCTCCTGGCAGAGCCTGAAGGTCTTTTCATCCGTAAGGGAGATGTTGTCTATATCAATATCTGCCCCTGTGGATTCCTTTATGATCATAACCGCATGTTTGATAACAGTGAGGGTCTTAAGGCCAAGGAAGTCAAACTTGATAAGGCCGACCTTTTCAAGCTGATCCATTGTGAACTGGGTCATTATTTCATCGTTCTGACCTTTAATTACCGGGAGATACTCCACAAGGGGCTTGTCAGAGATAACTATACCTGATGCGTGGGTGGATGAATGCCTTGCAATCCCCTCAAGGGCCTTTGCGATCCTTAAGAGTTTGCGCTCTGTCTCCTGGCCGTTTTCAAGTTTTTTAAGGTCAGGCTCCTCTTCCATTGCGGATGCCAGTGTAACCTTTGGCCCTTCAGGCACCATCTTCGCAATTTTATCAACATCGTTATAGGGTATATTGAGCACGCGGCCCACATCCCTTATTACGCCACGCGCCTTCATAGTACCAAAGGTAACAATGTACCCAACATTATCATAGCCGTATTTCTGTGTTACATACCTGATTACATCGTCTCTTCCATTCATGCAGAAGTCTATATCAATATCAGGCATGCTTATTCTCTCAGGGTTAAGGAACCTTTCAAAGAGGAGGTCATATTTTATGGGGTCAAGGTTGGTTATGCCCAGGCAGTAGACAGCAAGTGACCCTGCAGCAGAGCCGCGTCCAGGCCCGACCGGGATACCTGATTTACGTGCATACTCTATAAAATCGCCAACAATAAGGAAGTAGCCTGAAAAGCCCATCTTTGTGATAACATCCAGCTCATATTCAAGCCGATCCTGGTATTCCTTTTTAAGCTCATCAGATATGGGCCCATCCTCCTTTTCACGCTGGTTAAGCCTCTTTTCAAGCCCCTTTCTGGCCTCTTCTTTGAGCAGGTCATTAAGGCTTTTATCGCCCTCTATATGGTAAACAGGGTATTTGTACTCCCCGAATTTCATCTGGTAGGTACAGCGCTCTGCAATCTTAACCGTATTATCAAGCGCCTCTGTATAGCCCTCTCCCAGGGTCTTTTCTATCTCCTCCCTTGACTTGAAATAGAATTCATTTGTTGAAAACCTCATCCTGTCAGTATCATCAACAAGCTTGCCGGTCTGTATGCATAAAAGCGCATCATGGGCCTCTGCATGTTCGCGGTTCAGGTAATGACAGTCATTGGTGGCAACAAGGGGTATGGAAAGCTTTTTTGAAAGCTCCCTTAGTTTTTTATTCACATCATCCTGTTCAGGCATGCCGTTTGCCTGCACCTCAAGATAAAACCTTCCATCATCAAATATGGATTCAAACTCACGCGCCTTTTGTGCTGCTATTTCCATGCGGCCCTTCATAATATGATAAGGCACAATACCCTTCATGCAGGCGGACATGGCGATAAGCCCTTCATTATAATCTCTTAATATCTCCATATCGACCCTGGGCTTGTAGTAAAAACCCTCAAGATGCCCCATGGTAACAAGCCTGCTCAGGTTCTTGTAACCTGTCTCATTCATTACCAGAAGCACAAGGTGATAGTTGCTTGGCTGGCCATCATTTGCAGGTGCATGATCCCGCCTGTCTCCGGGGGCAACATATACCTCACAGCCGATAATGGGTTTAACACTGCTCCCTTTACACTGGGTGAAGAGCTGGACCGCCCCGAACATATTGCCGTGGTCAGTTACAGCTACATACGGCATGTTAAAGCCCTCTGCCTTTTTTATAAGATCTTTAATGGTAATAGCCCCATCAAGGAGACTGAACTCGGTATGCACGTGCAGGTTTACAAAAGATGAACTGTCTGACAATTTAATTCCCCGGTTATTTTTAAAACATTACATATTGTAGGCAATAAGGCGAGTATGATACGGTAAAAGAGAATCATCATCAAGAGCAATTTAGGAATTTTAATTTACACTGATATGCCGGTAACTTATCTTTTGCAGGAACCATGTTGAAATGAATAAACTTGAAGAATTGGAAAAGAGGAATCAGAGGCTTACGAAAAAAAATCAAAGGCTTATTGAGTCTGCTTCGGATTTAAAAAAGGAAAATGCCCGGATAACAAAAGAGCTGCATGAAAAAAGCCTTCTTTTTAATGATGTGCCGGCAGGCATATGCCTTTTATTGCGGGGAAGGATAATAGAGATAAATGATACCTTTCTTGACTATATGGGTTACAGAGCCGATGAGATGATAAACAGAAATTTTCTGAGTTTTGTCAGGCATGATCATCTCTCTGAAGTAAGGTTTATACATAACAGGTGGAACGCCGGCAGGGTAAGCCGGGGACATTATGATACATGGCTTGTACGTGAAAGTGGTGAATCCATATTATGCAGTATAGAATCAAAAAGAATAAGATTCAGGGGAAAGGCATCATATATCCTTAATATTTCAAGGCTTGAAGATAGGGTAGAGGAGCAGGAAAAGCTGCACCATATGATAAGAAAAGAGGCAGAGCTTAAGATGACTGGGGTGCTTCACACTATGCTGGCAAAATGGTCGGATTCTATGCTTGAGATGCTCAGGTTTATCAAGGATTCAAAGGATGCGGGCAGAAACGATTTCAAGGAGATAGCCTCAAGACTAAGGCGGGAGCATGAGATCATCCGAAAAGAGAGCTGGATGCTGGATGTGATAGCAAGGGAAAAAGAGGAGCCCCAGGAAAAAAAGAATATAGAAATCAACCGTATAGTAAAGGAGGCATTAACAAGAACAGAAGAGGTGTTAAAAAATGGTGCGGTTTCTATTAAAAGCTATTTAAGGGCAACATCATCTGTAAGCGTGAATCCACGTGAGCTGACAGAGGCCATCTGCCAACTTATTTCATATTTACACTCAAAGGTCTCTAACCAGGGAGAGATCCTAATTACAACAGAAGAGGATCAGGAGAGGATTATTATCTATTTCCAGGATGGAGAAATAGCTTCCAGGGATGAAGCAGGGTCTTTTACCTCGCAAAAAACCATTCTTACCCATGAACTGGGTATAAGTTTTGTGAAGGCGGTTATACTAAGGCATAAAGGCGAAATCGAGCATAAGCAAGGAAGAGGAGAGGGGAATTTTTACCAGATAACCCTGCCTGCCTTTAAAGAGGATAAAAAGAGAAAAAAGATAGACCTTAACAGGATAAGGCATGCAAGGATACTTATTATAAAAAACTCCGATATAGCAAAGGAGCTGCTTATACAGATGTTACTGGAAAAGGGGTGCACTGTTGAGACTGTAGAAACCAGCCTTGCAGGTATTACCTCAATAAAAAAGAGAAGGATAAATATGGTTATTGCCGATATGGATAGCCTTGGCATGAATAACAGCTCCTTCTGGAAAAAATGCAGAGAGATCAATCCCAAACTCATTACAGTGGGGTTAATGAAGATGAAAAATGCAGGGGGGCACAGCCATATGATAGAACACAACCCTGATCTAATAATCCCCAAACCATATAATATAAAAGAGGCAGTAAGGAATATCCTTGAACTATTCATGGTGATGTACGAATGACAGAAAAGACAATAATACCCGAGACACCTCTGGCAGAAAGGATAAGGCCGGACAATATTGACCTTATAGTGGGGCAGGAACACCTCCTTGGCAAGGGGAGTGCCTTAAGGCGGGCGCTTGATTCCGGCAGGATATTTTCAGTAATCTTCTGGGGGCCTCCCGGCACAGGAAAGACAACCATTGCCCGGCTTATGGCAGAATACACACATAAACCCTTCAGGGCCTTTTCTGCTGTTACATCCGGGGTAAAGGAGCTCAGGGAGATACTTGCTGAGGCAGAAGAGGAGAGGGGCAAAAGCGGCCAGTCAACAATACTTTTTGTGGATGAGATACACAGGTTCAATAAGGCACAGCAGGATGCCTTTCTGCCACATATTGAAAGCGGGCTTATCATACTCGTTGGCGCAACCACACAGAACCCATCCTTTGAGGTAATACCGCCGCTCCTTTCACGTGCAAGGGTGATGGTTCTAAAGCCCCTTGATAATAACGG
This sequence comes from Desulfatiglans sp., assembly GCA_012513605.1. Classification (NCBI taxonomy): domain Bacteria; kingdom Pseudomonadati; phylum Thermodesulfobacteriota; class Desulfobacteria; order Desulfatiglandales; family Desulfatiglandaceae; genus Desulfatiglans; species Desulfatiglans sp. Next base: position 25,673 of record JAAZBV010000090.1, read on the forward strand.
CCTGAAGAGGATACTTGAGAGGGCCATTACTGATAAAGAAAAGGGGCTTGGCGACCTTGAACTAAAGATAGATGATGCGGCCCTGAGCCACATCATAGATATATCAGGTGGCGATGCAAGGCTTGCACTCAACAACCTTGAGATTGCCGCATATTATGCAGTTGAAGAGAAGGCTGATAACAACCAGATCACTATAGAGCTTGTAGAAAAGGCCCTTGACAAAAAGGCCCTTCCCTATGACAAGGATGGCGAAGAGCATTATAATATCATCTCCGCTTTTCATAAGAGCCTGAGGGGAAGCGATGCACAGGCATCCATCTACTGGTTATACAGGATGATTGAGGCAGGAGAAGACCCGCTATTTATTGCGAGGAGGATGATCCGGTTTGCATCTGAGGATATCGGTATAGCAGACCCCCTTGCTTTACAGGTGGCCCTGAACGCATTTGAGGCATGGGAAAAAATTGGCCCGCCGGAGGCGCAGCTTGCGCTTGTTGAGGCGGCCGTATATCTTGCGACCGCACCAAAGAGCAATGCCCTTTATGTGGCAGAGATGGCTGTAAAAAAGGAGATAGCAAAATCCGGGGCACTGCCTGTGCCCATGCATATAAGAAACGCCCCCACAAAACTCATGAAGAACCTGGGTTACAGCAGGGGTTATCTCTACCCCCATAATTACCCTGACGCAAAGGTTGACCAGGAATATCTCCCGGAAAATATCAAAGATATTACCTTTTATCACCCCACAGATAGAGGTATGGAAAAAGAGATAAAGCGGAGGATGAAGGATATGAAGATAAAAAGGGATGTAACAAAAAAGCCGGAATAATAATTGAGCTGCTGGATCGCAGAATAATGCAACGATGACGTCCTTTTTCAACTTTTAGACATGCATGATTAACCTTTCTTCACACCTGTTTTCTCCTGTTGATTATAAGAATTATGGTTCTTCCTCCTTGATAAAATACCAATTGAGTATATAATTACATTCTCATGATTTTTGTTTTAACCAAGTTTTTTATAAAGTCACAAACGATATAACAGGAGAAGAAGAGATGTCGAAATATCTTTATTCCTTTGGAAGGAAGAAGACAGATGGAAAGGCAGAGATGAAAAACCTTCTTGGAGGCAAAGGCGCCAACCTGGCTGAGATGAGCAGGATAGGCATCCCTGTGCCGCCCGGTTTTACCATTACAACAGAATGCTGTAATGACTTTTTTAAAAACAAGAGCAGCTTTCCTCCGGGGATGAAAAAGGAGGTCGTAACGGCCCTTTCACTTGTTGAAGAGGAGCTTGGGAGCAAATTTGGCAGCCCGGATAACCCGCTTCTTCTCTCATCCAGGTCAGGTGCCCGTAAGTCCATGCCCGGCATGATGGAGACCGTTCTCAACATCGGGCTATGCACAAAGACCATACCGGGGCTCATAAAAAAGACCGGCAATGCCCGATTTGTCTATGACTCCTTCAGAAGGCTTATCACCATGTATTCTGATGTGGTCATGGAAAAGGCAGAGGGCCTTGAACCAGAAGAGGGAAAGGGTATTCGTGTTCAGCTTGAAACTATTATGGAAGAACTCAAAAAGAAGAAGGGGTATAAGAATGATGTTGACCTTAATGTGGATGACCTTAAATACCTGTGTGATGAATACAGAAAGAAGATAAAAAAGGTGCTTGGCGTTCCATTTCCTGATGACCCGATGGAACAGCTCTGGGGCAGCATTGCCGCGGTATTCAAGAGCTGGAACGGCAAAAGGGCTATTGCCTACAGACGGATAGAAGGCATACCTGATGCATGGGGCACAGCAACAAATGTCCAGGCAATGGTCTTTGGCAACATGGGAGAGAGCTCTGCAACCGGTGTTGCCTTTACAAGAAACCCTGCCACAGGGGAAAATAAATTTTATGGTGAATGGCTCCCAAATGCCCAAGGGGAGGATGTTGTGGCAGGTATCAGGACCCCCAACCCCATAAATGAATCAACCAAGATGGACCAGAATCGTCATATGGTCTCCCTCGAAAAGGCCATGCCCAAATTATATAAAGAGCTTTTTAATATACAGAAAAAACTTGAGAAGCACTTTAAGGACATGCAGGATATAGAGTTCACAATACAGGAAGGTTCCCTGTATATGCTTCAGACAAGGACTGGAAAGCGCACCGGTACCGCTGCCCTTAACATGGCTTTATCCATGCTCAAGGAGGGGATGATAACAGAAGAGATGGCCATTATGAGGGTGCAGCCAGAGCAGCTCGAAGAACTCCTGCATCCTATCATTGACCCTTCCTACGAAAAAAAGGCAAAGGCCATTGCAAAAGGACTCCCTGCCGGACCGGGAGGGGCATTCGGGCATATAGTCTTTACGGCTGACGATGCTGTCGAGCTGGCTAAAAATGGAAAAAAGGCAATACTTGTACGTGAAGAGACAAGCCCTGAAGATGTGTCAGGTATGAGGGCCGCAAGCGGTATCCTTACATCCCGCGGCGGCATGACCAGCCATGCCGCCCTTGTTGCAAGGGGCTGGGGCAAGTGCTGTATTGTAGGGGCGGGCATGATAAATGTAAACCCGAAGATAGGAACAATGACTGTAGATGGAAAGACCCTTAAGAAAGGGGATGTGGTCACCCTGAACGGCTCAAAAGGGATTGTTTATGCGGGTGAATTGAAGATGATCGATGCAACCGAAAACCCCGGGTTTAAAAAATTCATGAAGCTTGTTGATAAATACCGGAGGCTTGGGGTAAGGGCAAATGCCGATACACCAAAGGATGCAAAGAATGCACTTGAATTCGGCGCAGAGGGTATAGGTCTGTTCCGGACCGAGCACATGTTTTACGGTGAAAACAGCGATAAACCCCTTTACCTTTTAAGAAAACTTATAATGAGCAAGTCCCTGGAAGAAAGAGTGAGAGCCCTTAATAAGCTTTTCACACATATGAAGCATTCTGTAAAGGCCACCATGGAGGTAATGAACGGGCGACCTGTAGTATTCCGCCTTCTTGATCCGCCCCTTAATGAATTTATCCCTGATGATGCTGTAAAGCAGAAGGAGATGGCAAAGGCTTTAGGTATCAGCCTCGCAGAAGTAAAAAAGCGTGAGGAGCTGCTGCATGAGAGTAACCCGATGATGGGGCATCGCGGTGTAAGGCTTGGCATTACCTATCCTGAGATCACAGAGATGCAGGTGAGGGCAATTCTGGAGGCAGCAGGGGAACTGAATAAGTCAAAAATGAAGGTTATGCCGGAGATAATGATACCTGTTACATGCGATGTAAATGAGCTTAAGGAGCAGAAAAAGATTTTTGAAAAGGTTCATAAAGAGGTTGTTGCTAAATTAAAACTAAAAAGGCTGGATTACAGGCTTGGTACCATGATCGAGATACCAAGGGCAGCTCTGATGGCAGATAAAATGGCCCAGGTTGCGGAGTTCTTTTCCTTTGGAACAAATGACCTTACCCAGATGGGTTTTGGCTTCAGCCGTGATGACATAGGCGGATTTATCGGTGATTACCTTGAAAAGAAGATCCTTAAAGGTGACCCGTTCCAGACACTGGACCAGGATGGGATCGGTCAGCTTATTAAGATTGGCATCGACAAAGGACGTTCTACAAACAAAAACCTTAAGGTAGGTATCTGCGGCGAGCATGGGGGAGACCCGGCCTCGGTCAATTTCTGCAACCGGGCAGGTATGGACTATGTAAGCTGTTCACCCTTCAGGGTGCCGGTTGCCAGGCTTGCTGCGGCCCAGTCTGAGATAAACCTCAGCGCGGCTAAAAGTGCTTCTAAAAATTAAAAAGAGGTATGAATTATTAATAACAAGTTATTTTAGCTTAAAATTATGTAAATCTAAAATCGTATAACATTTTTACTATGGTTGGCGGGCATTTGCTCTTGACACCCTCTTGCCCGCCATGCTAGGGATAAAAATCGTTTTTCGATAATAAAATGATAGTGTTATATGATTTCAGTCAGCCGTTAAAAATAATGTAAATCGGCTGGTATAATTAATAAGAACTAAAGAATTGAACAGGTTTTCTATCATTGAAACATTAAAGGAGGAGTAAAGTGAATATTATTGTATGCATGAAACAGGTACCCGATACTGAAACCCAGATAAAGATTGGCCCGGACGGGAAATCCATTGCTGAAAATGATATCAAATGGGTTATGAACCCCTACGATGAATATGGGGTTGAAGAGGCATTGAGATTAAAGGAAAAATTTGGTGGTGAGGTTACTGTAATAGGGCTTGGCCCAAAAAGGGTGGCAGAGTCTATTCGCACCGCCCTTGCAATGGGCGCTGACAAGGGTATCCTGGTTACAGACCCTGCTCTTGACGGAAGCGATTCCCTTGCTGTTGCGAAGGCACTTGCCGCTGCAATTAAAACTGTAAGCTATGATATTATTTTTGCAGGCCAGCGGGGCGTTGATGATGACAGTGGCCTTGTGGGCGCTGCCATTGCAGAATACCTGGATATCCCTCAGGTGTCTATCATAACAAAGCTTGAGGTATCTGAAGATGGAAAAGCAGTCAAGGCCAACAGGCCTGTAGAGGGCGAAACCCATGTTGTGGAGACAAACACACCGGTGCTGTTAACCACACAGAAGGGTCTCAATGAACCCAGGTACGCATCACTTCCCGGTATCATGAAGGCAAAAAAGAAACCTCTTGATGAAAAATCTCTTGCCGACCTTGGGCTTAATGCAGCAGAATTTGGCAAGGATGCCAGAAAATTAAAAATAGTGGCGCTTACACCGCCCCCACAGAGGGCTGCGGGCAAGATCATTGATGGGGATTCACCACAGACAAAGGCAGCACAGCTTGCGAAACTGTTACATGAAGAGGCAAAGGTTATCTAGTTAACATGCCGGATACCATACTAAAAAGGATATAATAAAGAAGGAGATATAAATATGGCTCAAGGAGTTATGATCATCGCTGAACAGAGAGATGGAGACATAAGAAAGATATCATATGAACTCGCAAGTGAAGGTAAAAGGCTTGCTGATGCCTCCGGTCAGGAGCTGACAGCGGTTATATTAGGTTCAAATATTAAGGATAAGGCAGCAGTGCTTGGAAAATACGGCGCAAAAAAGGTTATAGTGGCGGATGACCCAAGGCTTGCAAAATATACAACAGATGCATATGCATCAGTAATAGCCCAGATCGTCAAGGCAGCGAGCCCGGCGATCCTGCTGCTTGGCGCATCCTCACAGGGAAAAGATCTGGCCGGTCGCCTTGCTGCAAAGCTCGGCGTGGGCATGGCACAGGACTGTACAAAGTTTTCGATAGAAGGCGGCAAGCTTGTTGCCACAAGGCCCATCTATGCGGGTAAGGCATATGCCGAGGTAAGTTATGATGATAGTTTTCCGAACATGGCCACAGCAAGGCCCAATGTCATGGCAATAACCCCGCCGAATGACGCTCTTACCTCAGAGATTGTTGATGCTGCATTTACACTTGATGACAGCGCAATCAAGACAAAGGTGGCTGATGCTATCAAGGATGAGAGCGGGAAGGTAGACCTCACCGAGGCCGACAAGATCGTTTCAGGCGGACGCGGCATGAAGGGGCCTGAAGGATTTGACGTGCTTGAAAAACTGGCCGATGCTATCAAGGCATCCGTAGGCGCATCACGCTCAGCGGTAGATGCAGGATGGAGAACACAGAATGATCAGGTAGGGCAGACAGGAAAGGTTGTTTCACCTAACCTGTATATTGCCTGCGGTATTTCAGGGGCTATTCAGCACCTGGCAGGCATGTCAACATCAAAATATGTTGTTGCCATTAATAAAGACCCCGAGGCTCCCATTTTCCAGAAGGCGGATTACGGTATTGTTGATGATCTATTTAATGTGGTTCCCGCATTAACAGAAGAGATAAAGAAGGTAATATAGCTTTTTTAAGTTAAAAACCGGGGAGATATAAATCCCCGGTTTTTTTGTTTGACAAAAGAAAAGATTTGGATAAATTAGGCAGTTCATTGGCGATGTAGCTCAGATGGTCAGAGCATACGGCTCATATCCGTAGGGTCACTGGTTCAACTCCAGTCATCGCCACTAAAAATGCAAAGGGTGTTGACAATCTTGAAATCCGGTTTATTTTTTCGTGATCGGGGCGATATTTATCAAGAGAATTTCGTGATGACCTATTTGGCATTTAAGGATGATAATATTAATACCATCAGCGAGGCGCTTTTTATAGCTGAGGATAAAATCGGTGATTATTACAAATTTTCGTCTGAACAGTGGAAGAAATTTCAGTACGATGTAAAAACGCTTGCATCACTTGACGAAAATGAAATAACCTCCTTTGCATTTGCCCTTCTGAATAAATGCACAAGAGCAACCGAAGGTTTTGATTCAAGCACAAAAAAACGTGATTTTTATTTTATATGCCTCCAGGATCATCTAATATTAAATGCCCTTCAAAGAGATAAAGACCTGACCTTGCTGCCACTCCTTGTTTATATTTTCACACATGAACTGGTGCATATTGTCAGGTTCTGTAATTTTTTTCAGAGGTATGAGGTTTCAGGAAAAACCAGGGAGGAAGAAGAGGCGCTTGTCCATGAGACCACATTTAAAATCCTTAAAAGGATTGCCCTGAAAAATATGAATTATATACTTGATTCATACAAACACCACAGACCATGTGAACTGGCTGTGTAATTTTTATGAGAGAGGTGCGTTAAAAAATGCCTTTTTACGAATATGAATGTACAAAATGTCATCATCATTCTGAAGTTTTACAAAAGATATCTGATCCGCCAATCACAAAATGTGAGAAATGCAAAGGCAAAATGAAAAAACTGATATCCCACAGCTCTTTTCATTTAAAGGGGTCAGGTTGGTATGTAACTGATTATGCCTCAAAATCAGGTGGGTATGACGGCAAGTCCGGCTCAGGCGAGCCTGCTGCAAGCACCGGTAACAGCGCTGAACCGGCCAAAGAGGCTAAAAACAACAGTGCAGATACATCCTCAAGCAAGAGAGAGGCCAAGTCTGCAAAAGCAAAAGATGATAAATAGACTATTTGAATGAAACAACGGCCCAGTGCCCCTTAAAAAACAGGAAATATGAAACATCTAAATACAGATAAAGAACAGAATAAACTGATAAAAAGGCTTGAGCAGCAGGAAAAAAAGCAGTCCATCCAGAGGGACAGGTTTCTTAAATTCAAACTGAATGAGATACATTTAAGCCTGACTCAGGAACTCCTGATGCAGAAGGTTGTTGAGACAGATAATACAGGGGCATTTTCAGAGCTTATACTTAAGGGCCTTAAAAAACTCCTGAAGACTAACGAGTTTGACTATAAGTATTTTATTGCTCCCATAAGGGGCCTTGTTCCCCGCCCAAACCCAATTTCTTTGTATATGACCCAGTTTATACTTGAAGATGTCATGAATGACCCGTGTGTTATAGATGTTTTCGGAGCTGAGGAAGATATCTACAAGGCGGTTAACAGGGTTATTTCAAATATAAACCTCAAGTTTGAAAGGGCTGAAGAGAAGATAATGCAGCAGCTTTCAAACAACAAATCCCTTTCTCCCGGTTCAAGGGAGTATGATATTGCACTTGAAGAGCTCATCCGCAAGACAATGGGTGATCCCCAGAGTGGAACTATTCCTCAATAGTGTTCAAAAATCTATTGGTTATTAATGCAACCCCTTTCGTATGAAAGGGGTTGCTTTTATAAGGAGCAAATAATGTACAATAAAATAGCATTTCTGTTTCCCGGTCAGAATTCACAGATAATTGGCATGGGCAAAGACCTTGCTGATGAATTCCCCGAGGTGCGTGAACTGTTCAGGGGGCTTGATGACATCTGTGAAAAGCCCATGTCAAAACTCTGTTTTGAAGGGCCCAATGGGGAGCTCATCCTTACAGTTAACCAGCAGCCCGCCATTACAGCGGTAAACCTTGCATGCCTTAAGGTACTGAACATGAAGGGTGTAAAGGCATCTATATCTGCCGGGCACAGCCTTGGTGAGTTTGCAGCCCTTGTGTCTGCTGGCGTGCTTACTGAATATGATGCCTTAAGAATTGTAAAAAAACGTGGCGAGCTCATGCACAGGGAGTCTTTGACTCATCCGGGTGTAATGGCCGCGGTTATGAAGCTTTCTATAGAAAAGGTCAGTAAGATAGTTGAAAAGGCAAGGGAGAAGGGGGTGCTTGCTGTAGCAAATCACAATTCAGCAGAACAGATTGTAATTACCGGAGAATCCGCGCCCATGGAATATGCCCTCTCCCTAGTAAAAGAAGAAAAGGGTAAGGCTGTACCATTAAAGGTAAGCGGCGCATGGCACTGTGCCCTTATGAAGGGGGCAGTGACTGAATTCAGGGAATACATGGAAGGCATCAAGTTTCAAAAACCTTCATCAACTGTCCTGTTCAATGCAACCGCCAGTGTTGAGAATGACCCGGAAAAGATAAAGGATATCATGGCCAATCAGTTAACCTCCCCTGTAAGGTGGTATGACATTATACTCCGCATGGTTGAAGAAAAGGTGGATGCTATGGTGGATGTTGGCCCCCAGAAGCAGATGATGGGGCTAGTAGGAAGAATAGTGCCCGAGGGGAGCGATATTAAAATATCGAGCGTTGAAGGTGTTCAGAGCCTTAACGAATTTATCAGTATGAACGTGTAATCTAAATCTTGTTGAACTTCTTTCATTCCCACGATCTTCGTGGGAATGTTTTTATACGACGCTCTCCGCCATCATAAAAATATAGACGCTCTTAAGAATTAGATACCTTATTTTTTACCAGGGTATTCACCATTTCGATCAATTCACCTACTGCCTTTGTCCTGTATTTATCTTTATGAGATACCATAAAAAATGTCCTGGTAATCCCGCCCTCATCCAGAGTTACAGAACAGATTTGACCTCTAGCCATTTCATCCCTGATGACCGATTCAGACAGGATAGAAATACCAATGCCCGCCACAACTGCCTTTTTAACCGTTTCTGTATTGCCGAATTCAATGGTCTTCTGCAATTTTATTCCCGCATTTGTCAGATGTTTCTCTATCACCTCCCTGGTTCCTGAGCCTTTTACAGAAAGGATGAATGGTTGATCAGTCAGTTCAGCCATTCGGATAGCCCTCCTTTCCCGCCAAGGATGCTCTTCAGGGAGGATGACCACCAGGGTGTCATGATAGAACTCCAGGTTAATCAATCTTTCATCTTCGTAAGGTGCGCCGATAAAGCCTATATCCAGATCATTTGAAATTACCTTTTCCGCAACACGGTCGCTCAGCGAAATCTCAAGCTGCAATTCAACCCAGGGATACAGGTGATGAAAATGACCCAGGATTTCGGGAAGGAGATAGGTGCCAGCCGTAAAGCTAGCGCCAATGGCTATTCTTCCTGCAGTCAATTTCTCTAAACCATCTATTTTTCTTTTAGCATCACCCAGCAAACGAAACATCTCTGTTGTGGCCTCCAACAAAAGCTCCCCTGCCCTGGTTGGGAGAACCTTTTTACCTATCCTGTCAAAGAGAGGGGTGCCATAATACTCTTCCAGTTGTTTGATGTGTTTACTCACACCGGGCTGCGTCAGGAACAGCTCTTCTGCCGCACGGGTGAATCCCTGCGATTTTGCCACAGCATAAAAAACCCAAAGCTGATTCAGATTTACATTCATATCATAATCCATAGTTATGGTTTTGATAAATTCAAATCATTTTACTCATATCTTAATCCACAATAGATTACAAAAAATAAAACATAACGCATTCATATGATAGAAAGGAGGAATTATGTTATCAAGACGCAAGTTTTTAGGATTAAGTATAGCGTTAGGAGGAGTGGCAGCTCATACCCTGGTTTGGGGTCGCACGGCAAATGGTGAAACAGACGCAGGTGTTGCATCCCTCACACAGGGATTGTGGGTCTATCATCCTGTTGAGCCAATCACAGCAGCCAGGCTGGCCTATGAAGGGCATTCAAAGAATGGGTGCAGCTATGGGGTCTTTTATGGGATATTGTCACAGCTGGCAAAAGGCTATGGAGAACCATATAATTCTTTTCCATTCAAAATGATGGAATTCGGGAACGGAGGAATCGGTGGTTATGGCAGTATCTGCGGAGGTCTTGTTGGTGCCTCTGCCGCAATTGGTCTTTTTCTTGATGGAAAGACAAGGGGTGATGTGATAACAACGTTGCTTCAATGGTATGAAAAGAGTGAGCTTCCGAAATACAAACCTGATAAGCCAATCATTATTAGCGGGGATATCCCTTCTGTGGCTGCACAGACAACTCTTTGTACAAACTCAAAGGCCGCATGGTGCAATAAATCGGGCTTTAATCCTGATTCAAAAGAACGCACGGAAAGATGTTACCGCCTTTCTGCAGATATATGCATGAAAACCGCGGAGCTGTTGAATGCGGCCACAGGAATGAAATAAACAATAGTTTTTACCTTTGAAGAACGGGGCTGATAAATAAAAATGACCATCCAGAAATGGTCTTCTTCTGGATGGTCATTAGATAAACTTACTTTATCTCAAATTCTTTGCTTGTAATAAGAGTCCCTTCAGGGGATTCTATATCTACACGCCACTTACCTGTATGTGCAGGTAAAATATTCTTCACTGACCATGTCCGCCAGCTTTTCCCCTTTACAGGCAGCTCTATCTTTGCCATTACACGGTCATTGTAAAGCCACACATGAAAAATCGTGTCCTCTTCCTGTTCACTCTTTATTTTTGTGAAGCAGTAGAGCTTTTCCACACCGGCTGCAAAACTGACATCAGCCCCTGCGGGTTCCCTGTTTTCTATGGATGTAGCGATCTGGATATCTTCAACGCTAATTCCTGCGTTTTCCTGGGCAAACGCTACAGCAGACAGGGCCAGTAAGAAAAACATCATTAATAATGCCTTCGTTTTCATAAGTTATCTCCTTCTTATATGTTTAGTTAAACAAGGCCTTTCAAATAACTTTGCCTCTCCCTTTCGGGAAATCTTTCTATTGCATAACGCAACATAATTCTTGGCATATTCCTGTAATGTTTATCAAGAAAAATATTTTTTCTTCTTTTATATCTCTTTTACCGATCTTTCTCATCATCCAATCAACAACCACATTGAACATCAATAAAAATGTAAAATAGTGACTCTTAAATTTCCGGTGAAAATATTTTTTTACATGAAAATCTGGCTAAAACTCTAATGCCTGAAAAGATAACTTGCTGATATTAATGATTTCTTTGATTGAGATCAAGCGGAAAACATAAAATCAGGGAATATATAATCTGAGGTTATCCTATTGACTCAAACAAGTAAGGAGTAAAATGGTTTAAAAAGCATTTGACCGATACCCAGATTTGACTTTCAGGCATTTAAATACTAGAGTACTCTAATTAACAGGAGGTAATTTATGAGGACAACAATTGAAATATCAGATAACCATCGGAGTGCGCTGCTTTCTATTGCTGCTCAAAAAGGCCATCGCGGATATTCAAAAATTATTGAAGATGCAATAGAACATTATATAGCAGATCAGACAAAAACCGTTGGTATAAAAAACAGTGTTCTTGCTATGAAAGGGAGTTGGAAAAAAGAAGCAGAAGAAATAAAAGCCAACATAAAAGAGCTCAGGAAAAATTGGAAAAAATCGTAATCGCTGATACAGATGTAATTATTGATTACTTTTCAGGTATAGAACCACTAGCCTCTGCGATAGAGCAATTAATAATACAGGATAGTCTTGCTTTAACATCTATCACTGTCTTCGAACTGTATGCGGGAGTAACAGGTAAAAAGAGGATTAAGCAGATTGATGCCCTGACTGCCATTCTTCCTGTATTTCCTTTTGAAGAAAAACATGCAGGGGCAACTGCTGAAATATACAATGATTTAAAAAAGACCGGAAATTTAATAGGTAATCAGGATATCCTTATTGCCGGGATATGTATAGCTCATGACATACCAATTTTCACTAGAAACACTGCACATTTTTCGAGAATTCCAGGGCTTCGAATATTTTCTTTTTGATCTGATTTAACCCTATCTGTAGATTATTTTCAGTGCCTGCTGAACAATGCCTCGGGGTAATAGAGTAGTAGGATAAATAATTAGCGTCAGAGGTAATCGTTGATAATTATTGGGTGTTAACACTTATTACGATTTTTTCAGCGCCCCTTCGGAAACAAGTTTTTTAAGCAGTTCTTTTTTAAGAAGTTTAATCGCCTCGCCTTTAGTTCCCTCATACCTGTATGGGTAAAAATCCCCGAGCATGCCGGTTGTGCCCATAACCTGCCTATTTGATATTGCCTGAATGCGGTCAAATTTGCTGATAGTCCCGGTAATTGAGGGCAGGTTAAAGTCGTTTGTATATAAGAGCGCCGGGCATGGGTCTGAAAGCCTGGTCAGATACATATCACGCCCGCGCATGATAAAGAGGATAGTATACTGATCAAGCACCATAATATTGTCTATTCGGTGGATAGTAAGCTCATTGACCGGGGCGCCAAGGTATCTTTGGGCAGAGGTCTCAGCCGGGGTTTCCAATGTTTCTTTACGGGTCACTGTTCCTTGATCATCATCTACCCCGGAGATGTTCATACTGATATCCCTTTTGTCATTCACTATATTAGCAGACTCTTCAGTATGAATCCCCTGGGGTTGAATGGCATTTTCAATGTCTTGGTTGTTATGGTTTGAGGTTATACTATTAAGAGGGGCTGTCTCAGGATTTTCATAAGATTTTTCAGCAGGGGCATCACTTTTTTCTGCTGTCACAGCATCTATACCGGGGATAACAGTATCATTTATCCTCTCTGTAGAGGCTAAGGGGGTCTTTATATAAGAGACATTTAGTTTCTCAATACCCAGGGGCAGAACAGGCGAAGTGCCTCTTTCAACTCTCTCAAATGAGGATATAGGGGTTGTTACCTTTTCATGCACCTGCATGCTGGTTGTCCCTTTAAAAAAGATAAAGGATGAAAAGAGTATAAAAACCGATGCCACCACCATTAGCTCACGTGCAGGCATAGAGGCAGATGCAACCCTGTTTTCAAGTATAGTGCGGATACGGTCAGCTGTTTTTGAGGCAGATGATATGAAGGGCAGGGAGAAAGCGGGGTTCCTGCCGGGGCTATTTTGCCAGATCTCATTAAGCAAAAAATCAGCATATATGACACTTTTTTGGGTGATCTTGGTAACATGGCCGTCGCAGATATGCTCCATCTCTTCATGTATCTTTCTTTTTACCCAGTGTATGACAGGATGAAAAAAATAAACCGCCCCAATTATAGATTCTATTAAAAGCCAAAGATTATGGCGCTGATCTATATGCTTCAACTCATGAAGAAAAGTGAATCTCAGCCCCTCAATGGAGTCCTCTGCGAGGAGGTGGCCAGGGATTACTATTACCGGCCTTATAAAACCCATTGACATGGGTGTAAAAACACCTCGCGTCTCATAGAGCGAAGGCACATAGGTGAGGCCTGTATCAGAGGCACTCTGACGAAGTAATTCAATGATCCTCTGGTCTGTTACAGGGGTTGAAATCCTGAGAAGCCTTTTTATAGCATGTGTGGCTTTAATCAAACGGATAAGTAAGATGGAAAATACCATCATCCATATTACTGCTGCAAGCTGTTTCCAGTTAGTAATTAAGATGGATACAGTATCAATGGCTTGTTCTCTTAACTCACGCGGAGATGTCTCTATCTCACCATCATTTAATTTACTGCCATTAACTTTGTCAGCAACAACAGGGGTAACCTGTGATAGAGGTGGTTCTGTTGCAGCAGTGGTTAATAGAGATACACCTGTTAATGGCTTAAGATATTCAGATTTCAGAGGGACAGAGATTTTAATCGATTCAGGTAATATGGATCGTAAAGGGTAGAGAGCAGGCAGTATAAATATAAGGGCATATATCCATATTTTTGTTTTGCCCTTTATCCTGAATAATTGAACCGCAAAAAGGCTCAATATTCCCAGTAAAAACAGCAGGGCTGATGATATAAGCAGATATTCAATAATCTGTTCAGTAAGCCTTGCTATCCCCATTTTCATTCTCCTCTTTTTGAAGGGCGAGAATCTCGTTTCTTAAGTTTTCAAACTCTGTTTTTGTAAGTTTTTCAGAACAAAAGAGCGTGCTTGCAAGCTGTACTGGTGACCCTCCAAAAGCCTTAACAAGAAGGTTATCTACCAGCCTTTTTTGTGTGTTCTGTTTTGAACATCCTGCCAAATATACATGTGCATGGTTTGATTCATCACGTGTTACCAGTCTTTTCTGGGTCATGATCTGAAGCATCTTGAGCACGGTTGTATAGCCTGTGTTTTTTGTCCTGTTGAGGATATCCTGTACCTCGCGTACAGTGCAGGGGCCTTCCTTCCATAAAACATTCAGGATCTCTAACTCCATTTCAGTTGGTATGGGTGTTTCTTCTCTATTCATGTTTACCCTCTGGCTTTTTATCGTGCCGGTAAGGATTACCGGCACTTTGTATGAACTTTATAACTATTATGACTTTTTAAGCCTCTTTTTTATCTCAGTTGCCTGCTCCCTGCTTTCAAGTTTATATATCTTATGAATAATGTAGGATTGAGCTCCACTGGAGTCTGTAACTACAATATTATCAAAACCCTTTCTTACCCTGTCAACGGATACTGTAACCCCTATGCTTTCACTGGATGAAAGGGCTATGGCCGGACGGTTCAGAATAACCAGATAGTAGTTATTAATATCTGTATTCAGTATCAGGGATTGTGAATCTATGGATTCCCAGCTATTTATCCTGAAGCTGGTAACCTCGGTCGCCTCCTTAAGTTCATTATCAAGGTTGTATTTTTCTGCTACATTAAACTGGGTGGTTGCGCATGCAGCAAAGACAAGAGATATCAGAACTAAACCGGCATATTTAATGATCTTTTTCATTTTATCTTCTCCTTATATATAAGGTTGATATAAAATCTGTAGAGCTAAACAATTTCATTACAGACACAATATACGAACTATTTCGTAATTGTCAACGAAATAGTTCGTAGAGATAGACCCTTAACATATGAATCGATTAACCACTTGAAATATCACGATAAAATAATTTGATTTTTTTATACAGTTTTAAAGGGGGTCTCTTTTGTTTTCTAAACCCTGGATAACATTGCCTGACACATATTCACAGAAAGCGGCGATGTGCATTTTGATATTTTCTATAATCTGTCCCTGTCCGGCATGAAGCGGGGAGTCGCTCACGAACTTGAAAAGCAGGCACTTTTTATTGAATCTCTTTGCAGCCTGTAATACTGCGGCCCCCTCCATATCTACCAGGTCGGCTACAGCAGATAGTTCTTTAAATGTTTCAACATCATGAATGGGTTTATCCTGTGTGGCGAGAGCAGCATTTTCAAAACCATCGATAGTATTAGGTGTCTGGACCCACGGAGTGTTTGACCTAAGATGGGGCCGGTCTGGTTCTATTGTCTTTTTAATCTGGAAGATACTCCCAACCTCATGTGTTTCATCAACTGCACCGGCTGCACCGGCATTAAGGATAATTTTTGGTTGATATTTCATACAGCAATAAACAGTACACATGACGGCATTTGCCTTTCCAATGCCTGATATCCCAAGGATGATCTCTTTTCCCTCAAAAATAAAAAATGGCCTCTTTTCAATCTCTTTCATATCAAGGATCCTTATGAAGGGTTCCGCCTCCATAAGTGTAGCCACAACCAGACATATTAAAGGGCTCTCATGCATCTGCTCATCTCCTCAAGTTTTTTAACCGCCTCTCTTCCCTTATCACCGAGGGAGATGGTAAACTCATTCACATAAAGCCTTATGTGCTGGTCAATAACTTTATTATCCATCTCCTGCGCAAGGGATTTTACATATTCACGGGAGGCCAAAGGGTTTTTAAAGGCATACTTTACAGAATCCCTTATTATGGATTCAATTGCTTCTTTATACACCATTGTTTCTGCATCCCTTCTGATGGCAATACAACCAAGGGGTATGGGTGATGATGTTTGATCTTCCCACCATTCGCCAAGATCGATTATCTGCACGCAGCCATAATCCTTAAACACAAACCTGCCCTCATGGATTATAACGCCCGCGTCAAACCTCCCATCCCTGATACCCGGCAGTATCTCATCAAACCTGGCGATAGTTGTATTTTTAGCATGGGGATATCTGAGCCTGAGCAGCATGTTGGCTGTTGTATCAATTCCAGGGACAGCAATAATGGCATCCTCTACAGATACGTCGTGTGAATGAGCTACAAGAAGCGGGCCGCATCCAAATCCCAGGGCAGCGCCGGAGTCTAACAGCTCATATTTATCCTTAAGCCTAAGCCATGCAGCAAATGAGAGTTTTGTAACCTGATATGCGCCTATTTTTGCCTGACTGTTCAGGCTCTCCACATCATCAATATGGCCGCTGAAAAAGAGTCCCCTTGTATCAACAAGATTATTCATCATG
This sequence comes from Desulfatiglans sp., assembly GCA_012513605.1. NCBI lineage: Bacteria > Pseudomonadati > Thermodesulfobacteriota > Desulfobacteria > Desulfatiglandales > Desulfatiglandaceae > Desulfatiglans > Desulfatiglans sp. The sequence continues at coordinate 42,120 of JAAZBV010000090.1, forward strand.
GCATGAAACACAAAGGTGTCATTAGGGCATGATGAAAAGGCGATATCTATATTTTCATTAGGTTTTGACATTTATATCTTTCATTGACTACTGACCTCTGCCTTCTGATTTCCAGGTTTTCACTTGACCCCTGGACCCCTTGAATCCTCGAACCCTTCTTTTCACCACTCCCTTATCACCCTGTATACGGAATCACGCTGCACAGGTTTTTTTCCGGCATTTCTGATCACGGCGATCATCTCATCCATATTGGTTCTTGTCTCTATACCCGTGGATTTTACCACCACCTCTTCCATGAGCACACCGCCCATATCATTTGCGCCAAAGGCAAGGGCGACCTGGGCTAGCTTCATGCCCTCTGTAAGCCAGCCTGCCTGTATGTATACTACATTATCGAGAAAGATCCTTCCTATGGCCACCATCTTCAGGTAATCAATGCCGGTTGCCGGAATAATATCACTCATCTGTGTTGATGCAGGAGAAAAAGACCAGGGAATAAATGCCCTTATAATACCTGTCCTCTCCTGCACCTCCCTTATTACCCTTAGGTGTTCGATCCGCTCCTCATATGTCTCTCCCATGCCATAGGTCATGGTTGCGCTGGACATCATATTATGGTGGTGAAGAGCATCCATAACTGTGCACCACTCGGAAGTGGTGATCTTTTTGGGACTCACCCTTTTACGTACACGGTCCACAAGTATGTCTGATGCCCCTGGTACTGAATCAAGCCCTGCGTTCTTTAAGATACCGATAAGTTTAATGAGGTTCATCCCCTCTTTTTTTGCAATGTGAAAAAGCTCTGATGGGGAAAATGCATGAATAAGGCATTCAGGGAATGTCTCCCTTGTAATACGAATCATCTCCAGGTATTTTTCAAGCCTGTAGGTTGGATGAAGCCCGCCCTGGAGCATCACCTGGCTGCCGCCCATGGCCTTAAGCTCCTTTACTTTATCTATTATCTCTTCATTACTTAGCTCATAGGCGGGTACCCTGTTTGCCTTTGCGTGATAGGCGCAGAATGCGCACCCGGCCTCGCAGATGTTGCTGTAGTTTATGATGCGGTCAATAATAAAACCCACCTGTTCATGGGGAAAGATCATCTTCCGCCTTAAGTCGCCAAGCCTGCCCAGCTCAATAATGTCCCATGAGAAGAGGGTTAAGGCCTCTTCAGGAGTGATTCGTGTACCTGAATAAATTCGATCTTTTAGTTCTTTATTATTTTGTTTCATGTTCGCCACTATTACGTATATAACAGCTACAAATCCTGGATTCCCCGGCTTGACCGGGGAATCCAGTCTTCGGTATGTATGGAAAAATTAAAAAGTTACCTAAAGTATCTTATCTTCACCTCTTTCTCAAACAGCCCTATCTCAAATGCCTTATCATAATAAAAGTTAAGTGCCTGTTTTAATCTCTCTGAAAATTTGAATTGGAGGCAGGTTTCATAGTACCCCTTTACATCATAGGCAATATCCGGGTACTTGCGTTGCGCAGCAGCAACCACCCTTTCCACCTCTTTTTCAAGACACTCGATAGAAATCCTGTATGACTCGACTACCCTTTTTATCTCGTCGGCATATTTATTAATAACCTCTTCATTTATGGCAAACACGGCAAATACAACAGGGTAACCTGTCTTTCTTAACCACAATTCGCCCAGGTCATAGGAAAAGGAGACAGGGGTGCTGCTCTTAACCATTGCCTCATTACCAATCATAAGCACTGCTTCAAGGCCATCCATGGAGGGATTTGGTTGTGTAAGCACATATTCAGGCTCAACATTATAATAGTTTTTAAGGAGCATCTTTAAAAGCAGCACAGAGGTATGGGATGCCCTTGTAAGACCAACCCGCTTTCCGCCAAGCTCTTCAATAGGCAGGTTGCTTCTTAATATTACAGAGCCCACATACCCAATGGAGCTGAGGCAGAAATCAGGCAAGAGCACTGCCCTCTCCTGTATAAGGGGGTATGTTGCAGCAGATATGGCGCTCATATCGAGCTCACCTTCTCTCATCATGCGGTTGAGTTCATTGGGGTATCTCTGAATGACCTCAATACCATCTAACTGTTCATGTTCAAACATGTGGTAGTAAAAGGGGTAGCAGTTCAAATAGTCAATATAACCAAGTTTCATTAAGTCTCCCCTTTTGCTTTGGTGTCACCATAACCTGCGGTTGTCCTTACAGGTGTCATGCCGGCATCTATAATCAACCTTTTCAGAAAAGCCTCTGAGCCGAAGTCCGGGGTCCTGGCACCTGCTGCGTGCACCACCTTTTCATTGTTGTATGTGGCGCCCATCTCATCCGCTCCAAAATGCAGCATTGTCTGGGCCATCTTTTCGCCAAGGTACATCCAGAGCGCCTTTATGTGTGGGATGTTATGAAGCACGATACGGCTTGTGGCATAAATCCTTATATCATCATAGCCTGTTGTTTGGCCTGGCCGATCTGTCTTTATGGATGTGTTTTCTTTGTGAAAGGCAAGGGGCACAAATGCCTTAAAGCCTCCGGTTTTATCCTGAAGATCTCTTATGCGGAATAGATGATCCACTATATCTTCAGTTTTTTCCAGGTGATTATAAAGCATGGTGGCGTTTGTCCTGAGCCCGAGCCCATGCGCTGTCTCCATCACCTCTAACCATCTTTTTCCTGATATTTTTTTTGGGGCAATAATATTCCTGACACCCTGAGCAAATATCTCTGCCCCTCCGCCTGGCAGGGCATTTACTCCGGCATCAATCAGCCTTTTGAATACAGTCTCAATGGGCAGGTTGTTTAGCTTTGCAAAGTAATCATACTCAACAGCGGTGAATGCTACAATAAAGATATCGGGCTTTATCCTTTTTATAATGGAGAGCATCTCCTCAAAGTAATCCAGTCTGAGGTCAGGGTTAAGCCCCCCTACTATATGAACCTCATCTATCCCTGAGTTAACCGCCTCTGAAACCCTCTGTTTTATCTCAGTAAGTGAGAGGGCAAAACTCCCCTCTTCTCCTTTATCCTTTGAAAAGGCGCATAAAGGGCAACGCAGCTCGCATATGTTGGTGTAGTTAAGGTTCATGTTTACGCCATAGTAAACATTTCTGCCATGAAGCTGCTGTTTAATAAAGTTTGAAATCTCTCCCAGATCAAGAATGCTGTTTGTAGTAAGCATTGCAAAGGAATCTGCTTCATCCACAGGTATGCTGTTTGCTACCTTTTCAGCGATTGCCTTTAATTTATTATCTTTTATGGAATCTATAAAATTCATTTCAATCCAATCAATAAAAAGACTGGATTCCTTGATCAAGGTCGGGGAATGACGAATTGGAAAAATATGGCAAAAGACCGTCATTCCCCGGCGTGACCGGGGAATCCAGAAACAAGTTGTCTAAAAAGAATTATCTGGTTGTCTCCAACAATAATTCAATAAATCAGAAATCTTTCTCTCCTCTTTTACTCCCCCCTGAATTGTAGAGACAAGGCATGCCTTGTCTCTACGGTCATTCTCCCCAGCCCTTAAAAAGGTCATGCCTTTTACCAAGCAAATTAAGAATCTTTCCGACAATAAAATCCACGATATCATCCGCAGTCTGCGGCCTTGTATAAAACCCCGGTATGGGAGGGGCTATTATAGCTCCTGCAAGGGTTGCTCTTCTCATGTTTTCTATGTGGATCAGATTAAAAGGCGTTTCCCTTGGCACAATAATGCATTTCTTTCTCTCCTTTAGCGCAACATCGCATGCCCTTGTTATGAGGTTATCAGCGTAGCCGTTTGCTATGGCCGAAAGGCTTTTCATGGAGCATGGTGCAACCACAATCGCCTCAAACGCTGATGTACCGCTTGCGCACGGGGCATTGAAATTGTTGTCGTCATACTCCCTGAAATTTGTAAGGTCAGCCACATTTCCCCTTTGTTCAAGTATCCCGGTCAAAGGGAAACCCTCTGATATGGGGCAGGAGAGTTCATGTTCCATGATCTTCAGGCTGCCTTTTGATGCGATTCCTGTAACAGCCTCACCCCCCTTAAGCAGCTCTTCCATGAGCCTTATACCCATAATGGGCCCGCTTGCCCCTGTTACTGCGCAAACAATCATATATACCCCTTTCCCATCATACTATAATAGATGCCCATGTCCCGGCTAAAAGCAGAGGCGAGATAAGCATATTTGTCTTAAAAAGCCTTGAGTATCTCTCCCCAAGCATGCCGGATCGGCCTAGCATCTGATGATACACAAATATAATACCTACAGGCAATATTGCGAGAAAGTAAGGCCATTTCATGCCACCAACAATCCCTGCAAGTACCATCCCTGCAAATGAGCATACATAGCATATCCCGGACAGGTTAATTGCATTTTTGATCCCAAGTTTTACCGGCATTGAATAAAGCCCTGCCTTTTGGTCAAAATCCCGATCCTGTATAGAGTAGATGATATCAAGCCCCGCTATCCAGGCCATTATAACAAATCCCAGGAGAAACGGGGTAAATGCAAATGTGCCTGTAACAGCAAGATACCCCCCAACGGGCGCTGCTGCCTCTAAAAACCCCAGGTAAAAATGGGATGATGATGAAAACCTCTTCAGGTAAGAGTAGGTAAAAAGAAGAAACACCGCCACAAAAGAGAGATAAAAGCAAAGCGTGTTAATCATGTATGATGCGACAATCAGCACAAAGGCCGATATAACAGCAATCAGCCAGACAGTAACAGGTCTTGCATCACCCCTTGGAACCACCCTCTCCTTTGTCCTGGGGTTTTCTTTATCTATCTTCGCATCTATCACCCTGTTGAATGCCATCCCGCTTGTTCTGGCCGCAGCAAGGGCTATTGTTACCAGTATCCACGTTTTAAATGTCCCCCCACCGGCAAAGAGGAGGCCCAGGTATGCAAATGGAAGGGTAAAAAGGGTCTGCTCAATAAGTATCAGCTCTGAAAACCTCTTAAAATCCATATTCCTTCCATCGCCTCACCACAAGGGCCTTTACATCAGGGGCCATGACTATCTCCTCAGGCCACTCCCTGCCCATCCCCTCTTCACGGGTTTTTCTTGTGGCATCTATACCCATCTTGCCCCCGAAATTTGCGTATGATGCAGAGTGGTCAAGGGCATCAAGCGGCCCCTGAGAAAAGAGCAGGTCCCTTCCCGGGTCCACATTGTTCAGGAGCTTCCATAAAACAGTGGCAGAATCCCTCAGGTCAATATCCCTGTCAAACACAGCAATAAACTTGGTTGATGAAAACTGCCCCAGCCCCCATAGTGCGTTTATCACCTTTTTGGCCTGGCCGGGGTATTTTTTATCTATACTCACCAGGGCGCAGTTATGAAATACCCCCTCTATTGGTAGCTCTATGTCCTTTATCTCAGGCAGGATCATTTTTATAATGGGTAAAAATATCCGCTCTGTGGCCTTTGCCATGTAGCAGTCCTCCATTGGGGGCTTACCCACTATGGTTGCGGGGTAGACCGCATCATTCCTGCATGTAATACAGGTGACATGAAACACCGGGTACATATCAGCCGCAGAATAAAAACCTGTATGGTCGCCAAACGGGCCTTCGAGCCTCTCTTCATGGGGGTCAACATAGCCCTCTATAATAAAGTCAGACTCTGCCGGCACATAGAGATCAACCGTCTCACCTTTAACTATATCAACCGGTTTTTCATTTAAAAAACCGGCCAGCATGAGTTCATCAATATCCGGCGGAAGTGGCGCAGATGCGGCATATGTAACCGCAGGGGAGCCGCCAAGGGCCACTGCAACCTCCATCCTTTTACCCATGTTTTTATACTTGTCAAAATGGCGTGTGCCATCTTTATTATACTGCCAGTGCATGCCTGTTGAGGCCCTGTCATACTTGTGCATCCGGTACATGCCAAGGTTCTGGATGCCTGTCTCAGGGTCTTTTGTGATAACAATCGGAAGCGTGATAAATGGGCCGCCATCAGACGGCCAGCATGTAATAATGGGCAGCATGTCCAGAAGGTCGGATTTTGAATCAAAAATCCGATCCTGGCATGGGCCATGTTTTACCTTTTTAGGTATAAAATCAGCTATCTCCTTAAGCGTAAGAAGCAGTTTGATCTTTTCAAACAGCCCTGAAGGTGGCTGCATCTTAATAAGGGTCTCTATCCTTTTACCAATATCATCAAGGGATGGAGAGCTTAATGCCATCTCCATCCGCCTGAAACTGCCAAAGGCATTTATCAGCAGGGGGAAGTCAGAGCCCTTTGTCTTTTCAAACAGGATTGCCGGGCCGTTAGTCTTGCTCATCCGGTCAGCGATCTCTGTAATCTCCAGATAAGGGTCAACCTCTGCCGTGACCCTCTTCAGTTCGCCGGCCTTCTCAAGGGCTGATATAAATTGGTTCAGGTTTTTAAAGGACATATGCTCCTCATAAATATGGTTTAAAAAATTTATATAATAAGGTAGATTTCAAAGCAAAGAAAAAAACCTGAATGACCGGTGGTGCTTTTGTCAATAGATATCCTCATATTTTCCATACTGATAATTTCTCTTGCCCTTTTTTCTGTGATGCTTTTTGCATTCAGGATAAAAGGTGAAAAGCTCATCTATGAAAAGGTCAGCAAATACCACCATATCATGGTCTATGAAGAGGGCTCTATCAGGACCCTGCGTCTTGGTGATGGCCATGATGACGGAAAACAATCACGTATAGACCTGAATGACCCGGATTATTTGCTCCTCGAGTATACGAGGCTTGCGTTCGCTGCCCTTTTTATTAATGACATGCCTTTAAAGGTTTTGATTATCGGCCTTGGTGGAGGCGCGCTTCCCCGTGCGATCAGCCATTATATCCCGGAAGCTGAGATTGATGTGGTGGATATAGACCCTGAGGTGGTTGAGGTAGCAGAAAGATTTTTCATGTTTACCACCGGTGAAATGGTCAGGGTGCATATTGGAGATGGCCGTACCTTCATACAGAAGATGGCAAAGGATAGCTTAGGTAAAAGGTATGATATGGTAATCCTGGATGCATTCAACAGCAGTTCAATACCCAGGCACCTCATTACAAAAGAGTTTTTAAAGGAGGTTATACAGGTGCTTGACCCGAAGGGTGTTGTGGCGGCTAATGTGCTTGTTGACAACAGGTTGTTCCATTCCATGCTCAAGACCTACAGGAAGGTATTTAAAAGGTGCTACATCTTTATGGGCGGTATTGCACAGAATGCGGTCTTTATATCACCCGGCCCAGATGCCCCGGATATTAATAAAAAGGATATAGAAGAGAGGGCGCATGCGCTTCAGGAGTTGTATCACTTTTCATTCAGCATGCTCTCTGTTGCAAGGCAGTTCAGGTCGAGATATACGCCAAAGATCTCCGCAAAGGTGATTACTGATTCTAAAGATTCTTAGTATTATTCTGTAGTATAAATCCGGTACCATTTAACATGAATCAATATAATTAACCACGGAGGTCACGGGGGTTTATCTTTTAAGTTTTATCCCGTGTTCTCTGTGCTCTCCGTGGTGAAAATATACTCTTTTTTTATACCCATGTTCCTACAGTCTTCACTCATACCATAAACCTTGGGCCGTAAATAATCCCTTCTCCTTGATTTTTGAAAAATTAAAGTTTAGTGTAGACCAGATTTACAGGTCTGATGAAGATTATCCGGTAACCACGCCCGGAGGATTAAGATAAAAATGCTTCGGGTATAATCTAAAAAGGAGGCAACATAATGAAACTCAAAGGAAAAACAGCACTTGTAACAGGAGGAGGCTCCGGTATCGGGACAGCCATAGCCAGTGGATTAATCAAAGAGGGCGCAAAGGTCTGCATTACAGGAAGGAGCAGGGATAAGCTTGAAAAGGTGGCAGCAGGGTTCCCAAAGGACCAGATTGCTGTATGCGCGGGGAGTGTAACCAGCCTTGATGATATCCAGAAGATGATGGATGTAACCATAAAATTAGGCGGAAGGATAGATGTGCTGGTAAATAACGCAGGTATTGATCCGGGCGGAACAGTAGTGGACCTAGATCCAAAACTGTGGCAGGATGTAATGGATACAAACCTGACAGGCCCATTTTTGACCATGAAAAAGGTTATCCCGCACATGATAGCTAATGGCGGCGGCTCCATAATAAACATTGCATCCCTTGGCGGCACTGTTGCCCTGCCCGGAATGGCCCCATACTGCACTACAAAGGCCGGCCTTATCATGCTTACCAAACAGGTTGCCCTTGATTACGGCCCGCAAAAGATCAGGGTAAATGTTGTATGCCCGGGCGCAACCAGGACTAAGATGCTGGAAGACTCTCTCCAGGGGCTTGCAAATGCCATGAACACCGATCTGGACGGAGCATTTGCAGTTATGTCAAAACCACTTCCCTTAAGAAGGGTGGCAAAACCCGAGGAGATGTGCGGTATTTGCAACTTCCTGGCAGGCGATGAGTCATCATTTATGACAGCCGCAACAATACTGGTTGATGGTGGCGCATCTGTTGTTGATGTCTCCGGCGCAGCCTTAAGTAATGTCGGGGTTAACTGGGGGGCATAATATGTTGTTCTTGAAAGTCGGTAAATAAAAAATCCGATCCCGTAATTACTGCAGAGACAAGGCATGCCTTGTCTCTGCATGCTAAATATATTAATTTCTCAGATTTTTATAAAGTCATTTTAGCGTCAAAAACTGCATAATGGAGGCAATATTATTAATTTTTAGTCCCTAAGTGTTATTATTGGCCAATAATGCTTCCTTGCTTGACAAATAGCTGCTACAACAATATTATCTCTTTCAAACATTTTTTGTCCAACAAATGGGTTAGAGATACTGAAATCTCGTAATCCTAAGAAGGTAATGTTAATAAACTTTTTATTGGAGGAATCAGGCATGAAATTACGTAGAATATTAATCACTGCCGCCTGCCTCGGACTGTTTGCAAGCATAAACATTCCGTCAGGCGCAATGGCAGCAACCGAAAAGGAGCCCGTAATAACGGTGCTTAACCCATTGGGCACACCCCCGCCGATCGAAGTAAAACAGATGGCCCCGCGCCTGAAAACACTGGACGGCAAAACCATCTACTTTATCAATACCGGCTTTCCAAATTCCGGTCGTCTTCTGGAAGAGATGAGCAAATGGTTCAAGGCCAACTATCCTAACGCTAACATGGTGATTGCTCGCGCAGGGATGGACAACATTCCTCCGAACGTGATGACTGAGATCGGAGAAAAAGCAGACGCCGTGATCCTCGGGGTGGGGCATTGAAGTGTCTGCGCTCCCGGGGCAGTTCGCCTCGCAATTGATCTGGAATCCAAATTAAAAAAACCTTCAGTGCCTGTACTCCTGAGCGAATTCGCTCCACAGGAAGTAGAGGTAGCCTATAATTACGGCATGCCGGGAATCCGAATTCAGTATATCCCCGGTCCGGTCTGGGGAAAAGACAATGCGCAGCTCCAGGCTCAGATTATTAATGGTAATAATCCCCTTTCCGGTAATAATGTAATGAAGGAGATTGTGGAAAAATTTACAAAATCTCTTTCCGATAAGGAAAAGGACCCCGGAGAATTGAAACATGATCCACCACCCGCCACCTACACAGGTACCCATGCTGAGCTTCAGAAGCTTTTTCTTGAAAAAAGGTACACCGATTTTATGCCTGTCATACTCCCGACAAAGGAACTGGTTGATGAGATGCTGATGGGCACAAGCCATGATCCTGACGAAGTACTCGGAAAAATGAACCCCGGATCAGAAGCAGGTGAAATGTGGACATATACAGTTAAAACCGCGGCCATCAACGCTGTAATGGCAGGCGCCAAACCTGAGTATTTCCCGGTCATCCTTGCGATAGGTTCTACCGGCACACCTGCTGTGAATATTTCCGACAACGGGTTTGCGGCCGGGGCAGTAATCAACGGAAACATTCGCGATGAAATAGGGCTTAACTATGATATAGGCGCAGTAGGACCATTTGCCCATGCCAATACAACCATTGGCCGGGCCTGGAGCCTTCTTTCCATTAATGGCGGGAACTGCGGAAAGATAGGGACAACCTACACAGGTACTGTCGGAAATCCAACGAATGCTATTAATATCATCATTGCTGAAAACGAAGAGCAATCCCCATGGGAACCTTTTGCTGTCAGAAGGAGCAACGCAGGAGGAGGATTTACAAGGCCTGGAGCTCCACCACCCGCTAAATATAAAAAAGGCGACAATGTCGTAACGCTTTTAATGGGCTGGGGTCTCCTTTCCGCTGTAAACTGGAAGGCCAATGACTGGACAGAGCTTCCGAACTATGCTTTGGCAATCAAGAATATCTTTAATCAGCAGGGGACAATGTTCGGTACCTTTGCAGTCTTAGGTCCGAACGTTGCCAATAATATTGCCAGTGCCGGCTATGATACAGCAGACAAACTCACCAAGTTTGTTACCGATCCGGGTGAAGCAGCTCCCAAAGGCGGTCCCGGTGGACCTGGCGGACCGGGCGGTTTCAGGATGCCTGCAAATTTCAATGTAGTTGTTACAGGCTCGAACAACAACAACTACTGGATGATAGGCGGTATGGTACCCGCAGCGTCAGTCAAAATAGACGACTGGAGATAGTTTTAAAATGCCTCTGGGTCTTAAGATCCCGGGCATAAGGCTTTAGTTAATTTAAAAAGCCGGTAAGTTAAAAGAATATGTTTCTTGCTTACCGGCTTTTTATTATGTGGAGGTAAAAGTGATGGTCCTGCATATTGCAAAGGTATTAAAACTAAATTTTTGCAAATACAGGGTGGCGGTATGCTGCAAGATTAACGAGGTAGCTCATCATATCAGGATATGACATGCCGCAATGTCCTGCAGAACAGGCTATGCTTGCATCAATATCCAGATCAGGGTTAGGGTTAACATCAAGCACATAAAAGACACCATCCTGTTCTCGAACATCCAGCCTGGCATAGTCTCTGCATCCGATTGCATGGTAGGCATTTAGGCATATCTTTTCCAGCTCGATAAGTTCGGTATTTTTCAAGGGTGCAGGGATGCGGCTTTCTATCTTATTGTAGTGCTGGGATGAAGAGTCGAATTTGGAATCATACGTACAAAGGCGGTCATGTATATCACTAAAGGCGGAGAAATCCATTTCAACCACAGGCATCATTTGTACTTTTCCATTCCCGCACAAAGGCACATGAAATTCTCTACCATCTATAAAGACCTCGACTAGCGCAGGCTGGTTGAAATTATCAATGATATATTCTATGCGCGATTCAAGCTCTTTCTGGTTCATGACAACAGACCCCGAGTCAAGGCTTATACTGCAGTGTTCAAGAGAGGTTTTGACGATTGCAGGGAACAGATTCCAGTCATGAGCTGATGGACATTCATATAGCTTCCAGGCCGGAGTCGGTATACTGAGCGATTCGAGCACCTGTTTTACGCGGGGCTTATCTTCAGCCAGACGAAGTGTCTCTGGCCCAGACCCTGTATACGTAAATCCCATGGATTCAATAATCAGGGTTGCCTCATGCTCACTATGAATCAGCCCTGGTATGCTTTCACACTGATTGAATAATATTTTTTCTGAGGGGGAATAACATGACAGGAGAGATTCAAGTCTGCTGTCTGTTATCTCAACAACATCTACTGTGTGGCCGGCGGTATTAAGTGCAGAGGCCATTAGATTATTGGTTGACTGGGCAGCCTCCCTGTCAGGCCCTTCCCATTCCGGATTCATATTGCATAATAACAGCACCGGCAGATCTTCCGGCCCATATCTAACGGGCATTTACACCTCTGATTCATCCGCAAGTTGAACTATATTAATAAATGGCTCTGGCCTTAAAAGGCGTTTCAGCTATCAAAACCCTGTAACATTGAACATGGAGAAGGTATATTAGATATATTTTTTCATATCAAGTTATTTTCTTAAAAACTTAAAATTATTTAGCATATAAGGCATGGAAAGTCTTTTACCAATAATTTCCATGTTGTTGTAACCGGTGCTAACCTTAAACCGGCAAAGAGGGTTTGTTGAGACGGTACATGATCTCTGTATGCCCCTTGATACCCTTTTCCCTTATCTGGTTAATGCATGCCTTTCTGTTTGAACGAAAAATAAAAGCAAAAATCTTTGAAATAATATTATTGAACTTCCCGCACTCATTGACATCCATAAAATCAGCACACTTAGCACATGACCTGTAGTTCCTTTCCTTGCAGCAGGCGCGCAGTTTGCACCAGCCCAGCTTCATGCTTTCAACACAACCGGGGCATTTTTCCCTGAGATACTGCCTGCAAGCGCCACAGTATAGCCCGCAATATGCCACAAGGTTTACATCTTCTTTTATTTCCCTCATCTTTTTCTCCTTTTGATTTTCAGTAGGATGATCGATCCAAAGGATCTGTTTTACCAGAGGATAAACTATCCCTGTGACAACAGTATGTCAGGGTTGAAAACATGCAAAAATATTTCAGTATTTTTTTCCTGAACCATAGGGTACAACATCAATAACCATCTGGTTAAAAAACTGCTCTGCCTGGTCGGCCTTTTCCTTTGGCACAAGGTTTGTTATCTTTTCTATTGCAGACTCAACCTCTTTGTGGATAAGCCCGGTATCTATGCCTTTAAGGGCGGTAAGTATGGTAAGCATGTCATTAAGGGTTAAAAGCTGGCGATCAAGTCTGAAGTGTTCCATGATGCCAAAACCGCCTTCATTACCGGAGTATGATATCACAGGTATGCCCGCCATATTGATGGCGTCTATATCGCGGTAAACCGTCCTCACAGAGACCTCAAATTTTTCAGCAAGCTCCCTTGCGATGATCCTGTCCCGGTTAAGGAGCATAACCGTGATTGCAAGCATCCTGTCAATACGCATTCAAATTCTCCCGGGTGTCTTGTTCGAAATATTAAACAGCTGGGATACTGAAGGTAACCTTTGTGCCTGAACCTGCCTTTGTCTGAATGGCAATGGCGCCCCTGTGTCTTTCCGCTATCTCTTTTGCAACAGTAAGACCGAGACCTATACCAAAATGCCTGGCGCTGAAAAGGGGTTCATATACCCGTGAAACGATCTCATCGGGAATACCTGCCCCTGTATCTGATACAGATATGAAGAATGTGTTGTCACCTGTACCTGATTCAATGGTTATTATCATCTCCCCTGGCAATGCATCCTTTATCGCCTGGAGGCCATTTTTAACCACGTTTGTAATAGCCCTGCCAAGCTGATCAGGATCAATATTAAAGATACGGTCGCAGTTTAGAGCGCTTATAACCTCTATGTTCTGAGGCAGGTCCAGCCCTTCAATAATCTTTTTTAACCAGGCATCTATGTTTACAGGTATTATCCTGAGCTCTTTCATCTGGGTAATATTTAAAAAGTCAGTAAGGATGCTGTCACATCTTTTTATATTGCGTTCAGCAAGGTTCAGTGCCTTTTCTATCCTTTCAGGCTGGTTCCTTTCTATAGCGGTCCTTATCACAAAAAGGGAGGTGTTTACAGTGCCCAGCGGGTTCCTTACATCATGGGCAATGGTGGCGGCAAGCCTCTCAATCATCTCCAGTTTTTCAAGGAACAGGGTATCTTTTTGATTTTGATCTGTGATGTGCGGCTGATTGCCCTGGCTGTTATCCAGCATCAAGCACCTCCCTTACCTCACTGAGCATATTCCTTACATTATAGGGTTTGCTTATAAACCCCTTTGCCCCGCTCTCCATGGCACTATTTGCATCATCCTCAGGGGAATAACCGCTGGCGATAATAACCTTGAGTTCAGGTTTTATCCTGAGCAGCTCCTCAAGGCATCTTTTACCCCCCATCCCCGGCATGATCAGGTCAAGTATAACAAGGGAAATTTGATCTATATTTTTTGAACAGGTTGCAAGAGCAGATTCGCCGTCAGAAGAGGTGATTACCCTGTATCCGAATTTTTTAAGGATCTGCTCCCCAAGCTCCCTTACAAACTGCTCATCATCAACAATAAGTATGGTTTCTGTGCCGCCCACTGGCGCAGGCCCCTCCTTTTTTTCAACTACAGCAGAGATCTCCTGCTTTATAGCAGGCAGATAAATACTAAAGGTTGTGCCCACACCCGGATTGCTGTTACATTCTATGTGGCCGTTGTGTTTGGTCACAAGCCCATACACCATAGCTAACCCCAGCCCGGTCCCCTTTCCAGGGGCCTTTGTGGTAAAGAAGGGTTCAAAAATCCTTTCCCTCTCCTTTTCTGTCATCCCCTTACCATTGTCTGTCATGGAGAGGATTACATAATTTCCAGGGACAAGGCCGTGAAAAGTCCGGCAGTCAGTCTCGGAGAGCATGGTGTTTTCTGTGCAGATTAATATCTTGCCCCCCTCATTAATGGCATCCCTTGCGTTTACCGCCAGATTCATCATGATCTGCTCTATCTGTGACGGGTCTGCATTGATAACATAAAGGTTTTTTTCAAGATCGAGTTCTATATCTATCATCTTGGGGATGGTGCGTTCAAGAAGGTTTCTGACATCACGTATTTCTTTATTCAGGTCTATTGGCCTCATCTTGCTTTCAACCTTGCGGCTGAACGCAAGGAGCTGCTGGGTAAGCTCGCTCGCCCTCTGCGCTGCCCTTTCTATGCTGGCAAGCTTTGAATAATCAGGGTTGGTTTCATTCTTGTCCATAAGCAGTATCTGTGTATATCCCAGTATTGCCTGAAGGGAATTATTAAAGTCGTGGGATATGCCACCTGCAAGGGTCCCGATGCTCTCCATCTTCTGTGCCTGCTGGAGGTGCTGCTCCATGTTGCGTTTTTCCTCTTCGGCGATTTTTCTCTCTGTTATGTCGGTTATTACAGCAAAACAGCCCCTCAGCCGGTTTTCATCATCTATAATGGACTGGGGAGATACAATGGTGGGTAGCATTGTGCCATCCTTTTTGAGCCAGGTAAGCTCAAATGGAGAGATATCCCCTCCATGACATACACCTATATACCTTGCGTATATCTTTATATTGGCTTCATCAAGAAAATCGGAGGCAAGCCTGCCCAAAAGTTCAGCCTCTGGGTAGCCAGTCATCCTGGTAAATTTCCGGTTTACATAGGTTATGACACCGTTAAGGTCTTGCATGATCAGGCCATCATTCATGGTCTCAACCAGCAGACGATAACGCTCTTCGCTCTCCCTAAGGCGCGCATTCATCCGTTCAAGCTCAAGGTTTCTTCTGCTCAGGGCCTCCTGAACCGCTATCTTTTCCCTTTCAAGCTGTAGTTTTTCAAAGCACCTGTCAAGGGTCTTTAAAAGCTGACGGGGGTTCAGGGGTTTTCTTAAGTAATCGTAGGCCCCCTCCTGGATCGCCTCTATGGCAGAATCCGCCTCTACAAATGCAGTCATGATCACTGTAACAATATTGGGGCGGGCATCTTTAAAGGTGTTAATAAGGTTAAGCCCGTTTTCATGACCGAGCCTGACATCCAGGAGCACCACATCTGCATTAAATGATTTTATAGTATCAACGGCCTCCTGCTGATTATGGGCCGTTCCAACATTATACCCATATGTTTCAAGAATATCTGTCAGGCTTATTACAAAGTCCCGCTCGTCATCGACGATCAGTATTTTCCTGATATCATCATTCATTACATTTACCCCTGCATCTCCACATACCGTACTTTCGGCAACTATGAGTAACAGCTAAAATATACTTTTTAACGAACAGAGATATTAAGAAAATTAGAATAATAATAGATAATTAAAGCTTAGTCTAGGTAAAATAAAATTCATCGCCTTGTAATAGTATATTTATTAATCATGTGATGGGGGTTGTAGGACTCCTTTGCCTTTCTGAGCCCATCAACACCAAGATCCTGCTCCCTGTTAATAAATTCTGTATCCGGCCAGCCATTGGCGGCAAACATCTGGTTTATGGCGGTATAGAGGCCAGGGATATCCGGGTTTGCCTTTTCTATGTGTATAACCGCTGTATCAGGGTTTAGGGGCTCCCCAAGTGAAAATGCCTCCATGCGGCCATTTACAATGATCGCTCCCCCACTATAGTCAAGCTGTTCGAAATGCATAAGCGCCCTTCGCACAGCATAATCTTCTGAGAGCAGGTTGGGGTTTTCCACGCACTCCCTCATCTTGCACCACTCCTCCTGCATGTTTATGAAGCATTCAACAAGGTCTGTGTCAAGCTCGCGGTATTCGGCCTGATAGCTCTTTTTAAACTGGTTCAGATGGTTTTTTTTGCGGTGGTATTTACGCCCTGAAAGGTTGATCAGGTCAGTTGTCTTGTATACATAGTCGCTGTTATCCCTGTCAGGGGTGCATGTATACCTGGTTTTGTCCACATTTTTAATCAAACCTTCTCCTGCCCTTTTTATTTCAGGCCTGTTGGCTTTGCCATCAAGACAGGCGAGTAGTTTTTCTATCGCCTTCTGCTTGTCTCCCCGGCCAACAGGCTGAAGACCATATGGGGATGAACTATCCGGGTTCATAACAATAAACAGGATATTATCCTGCTCTGCCCATACAGGGTGATAGAGGCACTGCCACATAAAAAGATTGGTAAATGTGAGTTCGGATATCTCAGGCGGGTCTTCTTTAAAATATCTGTTGAACAGTGCCTTGTCCTGTATCTCAAGAGGTTTAAAATCAAGAGTCATTATTACTGTTTTCTCCCTGTAAAAGTTAACCGGCCACAAGGTGGCTTATGAGCACCTTTATGCCGATACCGATAAGCACCAGCCCTGCTGCTATCTCCATCTTTTTTTCAAAAAAATGCGTGCCCCTGTCACCGATCCACACACCGATAAAGGACATGATAAACGTTATAAGCCCAATAACAATAACCGGCTCCACCACCCCAATATCAAGCAGGGCAAAGCTTATCCCTGCGGCAAAGGCGTCAATGCTTGTTGCGATTGAGAGGGAAAAGAGCACAGCCACGTCCATGGGGTCTGTCTTTTTTTCTACCTCTTCAATCTTAAATGCCTCATATATCATCTTGCACCCGATAAAAAAAAGCAGGCAGAAAACTATCCAGTGATCTATCTCACAGATAAATCTCTGAAGTTTGATCCCGCCCAGCCACCCTAAAAGGGGCATAATGGCCTGAAATATGCCGAACCAGGAGGCAATTATCAGGGAATGTTTAATACGAAGGTCCTTAATCGCAATCCCGCTCGCAATCGATACTGCAAAGGCGTCCATTGCAAGGGCAAGGGCAAGAAGGATTATAGTCAAATGTGACATATGATAGCAAAACCTGGATTTTTAAACTTTTGTTATTATAGTTATGATGTTTACATTAATGCAATTAAACGCGGAAGACAAGAAGGAAGGATGAAGAGAGCCATCATGAAAGGGAGATGCCATGGGAAATGACAATATGATCATAACATGCCCCAAATGCGGGGTAAAAAACAGGGTGCCTGTATCAAAAATAAATGACAGGCCTGTATGCGGTAAATGCAGGGAGCCCCTTGGAGCCGGCGCATCATCAGATGCACCCCTTGATATTACAGATAATTCCTTTGAAAATGAGGTGCTTGCCTTTAATGGGCCTGTCCTTATGGATTGCTGGGCCCCATGGTGCGGGCCATGCAGGATGCTTTCACCTGTCATTGAGCAGATCGCAAAGGATTACACCGGCAGGCTTAAGGTGGTGAAGCTCAATACAGATGAAAACCCGAAAACGGCCATGAAATTTAATATCCAGAGCATCCCAACCATGCTCATCTTCAACAAAGGGCAGCAGGTGGAGAGGATGACAGGCGCGCTCCCCAGACAGGAGATAGAAAAAAGGATCGCGACTGTTGTTTAATTCCCACGGGTTTTATCAGAGACTTTTCATTAACCACGGAGACACAGAGGACACAGAGAAGATTTTTAAATAAAAACCCTCTGTGAACTCTGTGCCTCCGTGGTGATTACATTTCACACCCAGGGTGAATAGCAAAGATGCAGAACTACCCGCCCATACTGGCTTGGTAGTCATCCAGCAGGGTCTCAAGCCTGAGCTTGTGTTTGGCCTCCTCCTGTGCAAGGACCATAAAGACCTTTTTATGGGACTCCTGGTCTGCTAACCCGGCCAGATCAGTGTAAAACTTATAGGCCTTTTCCTCGCGTTTTGCAGCAAGGCGCAGGATATCATCGTATGGCATGTCAGGCGTGTAGACCATGTCAACAGTGTAGTCGCTTCTTTTCAGGTCAGGGATATTTTTCATCCTGAAGCTCTCCAGGTTTTCCTTTTTCTTTGAGATATTTTCAAGCATCTTTACATGGCCTCTCTCTTCAAGGGCAAATTCCCTGAAAAGCTCCCTTGTGCCTGAAAAGGACTCTCTTTCAGATGCCTCCTGATAGAATTTTTCAGCCTCCTTTTCCTTGTTTATGGCATACTCAAATATCTCTTCAATTGTTTTAAAATTCATCTCTTTCTCCTTTAGAATGTAAACCAGCCGGGAATCCCTGACAAAAAATATTACAAAAGAAAAAAATTATAAAGCATTAGATACCCCCGGTCAATAGCAGTTAAAGGGTCGCAGATGAAATAATCTCACCCTGCCGGCTTATAACCACCTTTGTAAGGGGTATCTTTTTACCGGCAAGCTCAAGACCCTTCTGCACGATTACAGGCAGTCCCTGGCAGCAGGGCACCTCCATCACAGGGACTGTAATGCTTTTTATATCCGCAGTATTAAAGATATCCGCGAACTTTTGTACATATTCCTGCTGATTGTCAAACTTGGGGCAACCCATAAGCACAACCCTATCCGCTATAAAATCCCTGTGCAGGTTCGGGTATGAAAGGGCAGCGCAGTCCGCCACGACCGCAAGGTCGGCTCCTTTGAGAAAAGGCGCAGTTGGCGGGACAAGCCTTATCTTTATTGGCCAGTGGGACAGGGCAGAGAGCCTGCTTTCCTGCTTTATCGGTTCATTTGCCTTTTGGCAGCCAGCGCCGGGATTAAAGGTCTGAAGCGATGCGGATGGGCATGTATGTGCTTTGACGGGATGGTCATGCCCTTCTTTTGATGAATTGAGCATCTCATGAACCGCCTTTTCATCAAACCCCTCTGCCTCTCGCTCCACTATCTTGAGTGCGCCTGTGGGGCACTCCCCAAGGCATGCGCCAAGCCCGTCGCAGTATATCTCAGAGACAAGCCTTGCCTTGCCATTAATTATCTTTAATGCCCCTTCAGCACAAGAAACAACACACTGTCCGCATCCATTACAAAGTTCCTCGTCTATCTGTATTATTTTTCTTTTTATCTTCATGATATGTCTCCTCTTAATTAGTTTAGAGGAATTGTATAATGTTCAGCTTCCCCTGTCCTTGACCCATGTCAAAAACCTCCTTTTCCCTTGCTTGCACCATAAGCCAGTTAATATAAATCTGTAGGGGTACAGCGCCTGTGCCCTTCTTCTATTATTGTTTTTACATTCAATGTTCGACGTTCATCCTTTCCCTTGCGCCCTTTTTTGCTTTTCATTCGATGTTCAAAGTTGGAAGTTCGATGTTGGACGTTCATTGTTTTTTCTTTACGCTTTGAACTTTGAGCCTTGAGCTTTGAACCCTTCTTCTTATCATTTTCATTCGACGTTCATCCTTTCCCCTTGTGCCCTGAGCCTCATAGCCCCGCCATAGTCTGAACGTTTTTGACGACGGCGGATGCGCCCTGTGCCTTTTCTTTACATCTCATCCGCCGAACGCAAACCCGGCCCCTGGGTTATTCAATGCATGGATAAAAAGGTGTAATTGTTAACTGGCAACTGGTAATTGGTTTTTAATTTGTTTTTTTATAATGGTATGATAATAAAATTATGTTTGGCGCGTTTTGCTTATCCTCAAATTATGCAAGGAGGTAAAAGGGCGACAGCGCTGTTTAAGCTCTATATGAAAAGGTCGTGAGCAATGAGTGTTTTATTTCCTGATACACACCCTAAAATGGAAGCTCTGCAAATTCAATTATGGCGGCAAGCCAGCCCTATCCGAAAAATGAACATGCTGGCACAACTCAACAAATCGTCGCAAATGCTGGCATTAGCAGGTCTGCGCGCCAAATATCCCCATGCGGATGTATCTGAAATCCGCCGCCGGTTGGCTGGTCTATTATTAGGAGAAGAAACAGCCTGTAAAATCTATGGAGAAATCAGCAGTGCAAAATGAGCCGATTGAAGTCACATTCAAAGTAACAGGGATACTCGAAGCTCTTGGTGTTCCATATCTTATAGGCGGCTCTTTGGCCAATACGCTCCATGGCATGGTGTGAACCACACAAGATTCTGATATTGTCACCGAAATGAGGATGGAACATATGAAACCCTTTGTCAGAGCATTGGGAGATGAGTTCTATGTGGACGATGAGATGATTGCCGAAGCTATCAGACGGCATTCCAGCTTCGATATTATTCATTGCGAAACAATGTTCAAAGTAGATATTTTTGTCCCTCATCCTCGACCATTTTTAAAATCGCAAATGTCTCGCTCCCAAAAACAGACCTTTGCTTTTGAAACTGAAATCAGCGCCAATTTTGCCAGTCCGGAGGATACGATCCTTGCAAAATTAGAATGGTATCGTCTTGGTGGTGAAGTCTCTGAACGTCAATGGCGTGATATTCTCGGAATTCTGAAAACTTGTTCCGATGCGCTTAATTTTGATTATCTGAAAAAATGGGCAATTGAACTGAGGGTTAATGATTTGCTTGATATTGCCATACAGCAAGTGAAGTAATGTTGAGGAACCCAACCTCAAATATTTCGTACAGAAATTCTCCCTAAAAACTTATAGACATCATAATTTTTTATTCACAATTTTTTTAAAACTCTCAAGACATGCTATTTGGGGAAGGCATATTTTTAAATATTAAAGGGGGCGCTAACTATTCATGTGCATACTAAAAATCCAGGGGGCTTTTAGCCTCCTTTTTTGTCTGGCTCTTAATGGTATGAGTGTAAATCATGGTTGTCCTGACATCACTATGCCCAAGTAACTCCTGTATTGTCCTGATATCATAATTAGCCTGCAGGAGATGGCTTGCAAAACTATGCCTGAACGCATGAGCTGATGCACGCTTTGTAAGCTTTGCCTGGCTTACTGCTGTTTTTATAGCCTTTTGAACATGGGTTGGATAAAGGTGATATCTCCGGTACTCGCTGGAATTACTTTCTTTAGTTAGTTGTTTGGCAGGAAAAAACCATTGCCATGAAAAGTCCCTGGCTGCATTTATATATTTTCTCTCCAATGCATTTACAAGAAATACACCGGCGTAATTGCTCTTTAAATCTTTGTCATGAAGGGTTTTCAACATTTCCAGGTTTTCCCTGAGTTCGGGCAGAATTTTACTTGGCAGAGGAAGAGTTCTATCCTTCTGACCTTTGCCGTCGTGGATCGTCAGTACGCCCATATCAAAGTTAAAACAATGTACCCGCAGGCCCAGGCATTCGAAAAGTCGAAGACCGCA